>NZ_JAMFLC010000044.1:0-35299 GCF_023501985.1 Nocardia sputi
CCTCCCGCGGCTTGCGGAACGCGCCGGTGAAGAAGATCCGGAACAGATGCACGATGATCGACGCCGCGAACAGCAGCGCCGCCCAGTGATGCACCTGCCGCACGAACAGGCCGCCACGCACCTCGAAGGAGAGGTTGAGTGTCGTCTCATACGCCCGCGACATGGTCACACCGCGCAGTGGCTGGTAGGAGCCGTCGTAGACCACTTCCGCCATGGACGGGTCGAAGAACAGCGTCAGGTAGACGCCCGACAACAGCAGGATGATGAAGCTGTAGAGCGCGATCTCGCCGAGCAGAAACGACCAATGCGTGGGGAAGACCTTGTTGATCGATCGCTTCATGAACGCCGCGGCGCGATATCGCTCGTCCATATCATTGGCTTGCTTGCCGATTATGCGCGCTGAATCCATAGCCATGGCCGACACCCCGCCCTGGGTGAGAGTGGTATGCGTTCCTACTACAGACGGTAGCAGAGCTGCGCGGCGGAATCGAGGGGCTTTTCCGCGCCAAACTGTGAAACAAGATCATTCACATCTCCCGGGCTCGCCGGGCGCCGCCGGATCCGAGTCGATATCGTTTTACTCGTGAGCGCGATGGCACCGCAGGACGCGACGATGTATTGGCTGTCCAAACGCACACACAACGACCTTTTTCTGCTGTATTGCTTCGCCGATCGCGGACGATCCACCGAGGAACTACGCGCGGTCGTCGCCGAACGGAGCGCGCGGATCCCTGACCTTCGGGTCCGGCTGCGCGAACTGCCCTCGGACGTCGATTACCCGTCTTGGACGCGGTGCGAATCCGGCTCCGAGCAATTCGTGGAACACGAACTGGCGGAGCGTAATTGGTCGCATCTGCTGGACGTCCTCGGCGATCTGCTCGGCACCGGTGTCGACGCCGCCGTACACCCGTGGCGGCTGCACGTGTTCCGCGGCATCGTCGGCGCGCCGGGACAGGAGGGGGAGCCCGCGCTGGTGGTAGTACTCCAGATGTCGCATGCCCTGGCCGATGGCCGGCGTGCTTCGGCGATCGCGCGTGCGCTGTTCAGCGCGTCGGGGGACCTCGCAGCACAGCACGGAAGTCGAGCCGCGTCGGTGGCGCCCGATGGAGTACGGGCCGCAGGCGAGGACGATGCCGCAGCGGCGGGCGGTTCGATTGGCGGCCGGCGGACGTCCAGTCATCCATCATGGTGGAAGCCACCCACACAGAGACTGTCCGCGCTGCTTGCTGATCGTCGCGGCGTCGGCTCGGCGGTAGGGGCTCCTCTGCGGATGATCGGTTCCGCGGTGCCGGCGAGTGCATCGGCGGCCGGGGTGCTGGCCGACTCGGCTCTCGGTGTTCTGCGTACGCCGGTTCGGTTGGCCGTGACCGCGGTGCGCGGTTACGAGGCGTTTCGAGCGCGGCAACGGCTGGATCATCTGACCGAGGCCGGTGAGGTGCCGCCACCCGGAACGGGTTATCCGCCGAGCGTGCTGAATCGAGCCGCCGCGGAAGCGGCCTTGCGGCACGAAGCCCGGGTGCTCGTATTCCCGGCCGAAGACCTGCGCGTTCCCGGCCGTACCGTCACGGTCGTCGCCTTGACCGCGGTGTCGCTGGCGCTCGCTCGCTACCTGGCCGACCGAGGTGAGCCGGTCGAGCGTCTCGGCGCGCAGGTTCCGATGGCCCTTCCCGAGCTCACCTACCCTCGTAACAACTATCGCAGTCTCGGCGTCGACCTCTTCATCGACGAACCGGACCTGCGTGTACGCGCCGACAAGATCGCGGCGGCGCTCGTCGACCGGCGTGTCCGAGCACGGCATCCGCTGCTGTCCGCGCAGGACCGGGTCACCTCGACCATCCCCGCTCCGATCCTGCGCCGGGATCTGGAGCGCTATCCGGTCGACACCGTGCCCGACTCGATCTCGGGCCACACCGTCGTCTCCAGCGTCGACCGCGGCCCTGCGGACCTCGCCTTCGGCGGCGGCGCCGTGCGCTTCACCGCGGGCTTCCCGGCCCTCGGCTCCGTCATGCACCTCACGCACGGCGTGCACGGCTTGGGCGACACCGTCACCATCTCGCTGCACTCGGATCCGGCGGTGCTACCGGACCTCGACGCCTACGCCGCCCACCTCCGTGCCGCGCTGCTCGAAGTACACCGCACCCGGCTGGACTCCGCGTCCCGGCCGGTGTGATCGCCGGCGCTCAGGAGCGTGCGAGGGCCGGCTGCGGCGTGGCCTGGTGGACTTCGGCGGAGATCTTGATCTTGAGCTCGAGCCGGGTGGCGTTGATGACCGAGCGTTCTTCCTCGACGGTGTTCTCGATCGCCCGCGACCACAGCGCCTGGATCTCGCTGATCTCTTCGGCCGTCGCCTCGCCGTCGAGTTCGATCCGTCGGCGCTGCAAGCTGATGTTCAGCGCCGCGGTGAGCGTACGCATCAGGTCCTCGCAGCGATTGGGAATCTTGCGATGCGCCACGACGCGCAGACTGCTGATGAACCCCCGCGAACCCTCGACGGCCTGCCGGATCTCGTCGTCCACCTGATCCAGTTCCTCGGCCTCCCAGCGATCACAGTGCAACAACTGCAGGCGGACGTCGCTCGAGATAGCCAGCACCGAGGAGACCGCGCTCAGCACTGATTCCCGCCGCCATTTGTCGTGCTCGCGCCGCTCGGCCGCCGCGTTGGTCAACTCCACGTTTCGCTGCGCCGCGTCCAAGGTGACCCGGTTCCGCTCGTCCGCGGCGGTGAGCGCCGCCCGGTTCGTGCGGTTGTTGACCAGCACACCGACCAATGCCGCGACGGCGACGATGAGAGAACCGAAAAGCGGAAGCCACTGAGTCACGGGGAGATCATTCCATCGGAATCGTCGGTCGCACAGCCTGGATCGGGCGAAACGAGTTCGCCGTGCTACCGGGAGCCGAGGGTTCGGTCGGCATCGCTGTAGTGACATCTCGCCATAACCGGCGGTGCCGGTGCCGGTGCCGACCGACGGGCGGCACCTTCGTGTGATGGCCGACGACTTCGATGGTGGCAGAGCGCGTCCCGAGGAGGCGGCTTACCCTGCATCCGATTCGTAAGCGTCCGAGCGGGATTCGTCCGCGTTCGCCTCCTTGTCACAGCCTCCACTCTGTAACGTGTTGCGACATAACGTCGATACATCCCATGTAATCGACCCAAACGACAATCGGAGTCCAGTATGCGAACCTCGGTTCGAGCAATAGCGATGTGCCTGGCAGCTCCCGTTGTGGCAGTCGCTCTCACGGGGACGGCCACCGGCACGGCCGCCGCCCAGCCCGGCTGCTCAGGATCGATGAACGGTCCATGGTCCTACAACGGGATCTGCCAAGGCGATGCGGGCAACTACCGACTCGAGATCGACTGCATCGGATACAACTTCACCGCTAATCCGCCGATCTTCGGCCAGTACACAACGCGCCGAGACCTGCCTGTCGGACAGGCGGGCACGGTGGCTTGTTTCGGCCCCAACTGGTCCAGCGCCGGGTGGGGAGTGGGGGCGCGCATCTTCCGGCTCTGACTGCCGGAGGATCCAGAGGGCCGGCCTGCGCGGTAGCCCGCCATGGCATGCGCCGGCTGGATGCGGGCACCGTGGCCGTCGCGCGTCTGCCGCACGGCGGCGATCGAATGCGACTCTCGGCTGCTTGCCCTCGTGGCGGTACCGGATTCAGTAGTACAAGGGACGCGATGTTCGCCACCATGCGGCTGCTTCGGTTGGTCGAAGCCGTGTCCGCCGACAACCCTCAGCGGCATGTTCGATCGGTGGGGTCGCCGTAGGTCCAGGTCAGGAGGGTGTAACTGCTCCTGACCTGGACTCTCTCCGGCGGAGGATAGGGGATTTGAACCCCTGAGGGCGTTAACCCAACCCGCGTTCCAGGCGAGCGCCATAGGCCACTAGGCGAATCCTCCGTGGAGCAGCATACCGGTAGCCCCCCGTCGGTCGCCAAATAGGGGCGGGGTTGGGGGTGAAGTGCCTGGTCGCGTGGGGGTGTGGACCCGGAGGATGGGTTTGGCGGCCGGAGGCGCTACACTGGCCGACGGATCCCGCGCGGCGCGCATCCTGTGAACTCCCCCAGGGCCGGAAGGCAGCAAGGGTCAACGGGCTCTGCCGGGTGCGCGGGGTCCCCTTTCAAATGGGGTCGCTCGGGCGCATGCGCTGTTGCCTCGCCGTCGCCCGGCGGTGCGGGTCACCCTCATCCCGCCTCGGATAACGCCTCCAATTCC
This sequence comes from Nocardia sputi, assembly GCF_023501985.1. Classification (NCBI taxonomy): domain Bacteria; kingdom Bacillati; phylum Actinomycetota; class Actinomycetes; order Mycobacteriales; family Nocardiaceae; genus Nocardia; species Nocardia sputi. The sequence goes on from NZ_JAMFLC010000044.1 coordinate 4,217, forward strand.
GGGCAATGCACGGGTAACGTGAACCCCGTCCACAGATGCACATGCGTCTGCACGGACAACTGTTCGGCCGCCGCCGCACATCGGTCCGGCCAAACCCATCGTCCCTTCGCTGCTTGAAAGGCTGCCCAGGATGCCCCGGCAAACGCAGATCGGTTTGATGAGCCATGAGGAGCTCGTGCTCGAGCACGAGACCCAGACCGCGAACTACGCGACGCTCGAGACCGAGAAGCTCACGCTGGACCTGACTCGGGGGAAACCTTCGCCGGAACAACTCGATCTGTCCGCCCCGCTCCTGCAGCTGCCCGGCGAGGGCGATTTCCGCGACGGCACCGGCACCGACTGCCGCAACTACGGTGGCCTGCACGGTCTGCCGGAACTGCGCGCGATCTTCGGCGAGCTGCTCAACATCCCGGTGGACAACCTGCTCGCGGGCAACAACGCCAGTCTCGAGCTGATGCACGACGTGATCGCCTACGCGATGCTGTACGGCACCAACGATTCCGAGCGTCGCTGGGCCGCCGAGGACACCCTGAAGTTCCTGTGCCCGGCTCCCGGTTACGACCGTCACTTCGCGATCACCGAAGCGCTCGGTTTCGAGATGATCCCGATCCCGATGCGCCACGACGGTCCCGACACGCACGCCATCGCCGAGCTGCTGGCGAACGATCCGCAGATCAAGGGCCTGTGGGCAGTGCCGAACTACTCCAACCCGACCGGCGTGGTCTTCTCCGAAGACGTTGTCCGCGAACTCGTTTCGATACCCGCCGCGGCGCCGGACTTCCGGCTGTTCTGGGACAACGCGTACGCCGTGCACCCGCTCACCGACACCGCCGCCCCGGTGATCGACGTGCTCGGCCTGGCCGCCGCGGCCGGAAACCCCAACCGGCCCTTGGTGTTCGCCTCCACCTCGAAGATCACCTTCGCGGGCGCGGGCGTGAGCTTCATCGGCGGTTCCACCGCGAACCTGGACTGGTACCTCAGCCACGCGGCGAAGAAGAGCATCGGGCCGGACAAGATCAACCAGCTGCGCCACTTGCGCTTCTTCGGAGATGCCGACGGCGTGCGGGCGCACATGCAGAAGCACCGCGCGATCCTCGAGCCGAAGTTCGCCTTGGTGCTGAAGATCCTCGAGGACCGGCTCGGCGCTTCGAAGGTGGCGTCGTGGACCGAGCCGAAGGGCGGCTACTTCATCAGCCTGGACGTGCTGGAGGGCACGGCGGCGCGGGTGATCGCGCTCGCGAAGGAGGCGGGCATCGCGCTCACCGCCGCCGGTTCGGCTTTCCCGTACCGCAACGACCCGGAGGACAAGAACATCCGGATCGCGCCGAGCTTCCCCAAGCTGCCCGAGCTGGAGAAGGCGATGGACGGCCTGGCCACCTGCGTGCTGCTGGCGGCCACCGAGAAGCTGCTCGGCAAGTAGAACGCAACGGGCCTGCCCGGCACGAATCCGTGCCGGGCGTTCCCGATGGTCCGGCCTCGGCTCGGTAGCCGATGCCCTCGGCCCGTGTCCCTCCGAGCGAAGGCGCCGCAGCCTCCTACCCGGTCTCCAACAGCTCTTTGAGCCGGGTCAGGTCGGCGCGGTTCGCCCGTCGGATCGCCGCCTCCAGTACAGGTGCGGCCAGTTTCCCGAATCCGCTCGGTTCGCCGCGGTTGCGCAGTGTCATGCGGGTACCGCCCTCCGGGGTGTCCGCCCAGGTGTAGGTCGTCTCCATCGGAAACGGCCCCTGCGCGGTGCGCATCACCAGCAGTGAGCCGGGGTGGTAGTCGACGACCTCATAGGTGTAGACCAGCTTGCTGCCGAGGAAGTGGGCGACGAATGCCATCCGTGAGCCGACGCGCAGCGGCGGCTCCGTCTCCCAGGTGACGCCGTGAATGCGCGAGTACCAGGCGGGCGCGTGCGCTGGATCGGCCGCGTATGCCGCGACCAGCTCGCGAGAGCGGTCGATCACGACGTCGGTCAGCACGTCGACGGCCATCGGGCGGTTCAGCGCGGCTTGTGCGCGAGGACGGCGAACATGGTGACCGAGAGGTGGATATCGCCGTTGGCGGCGGCCGCCTCGAGATCGGTGAGCAGTCGGTCGCGCTGAGCCTCGGTGATCGCACCGCGTGCGACGGCCATGGCCGAGACCCTGGTGACCAGAGAGCCCGCTCCGACGCCGCGATCCTGCACCAAGGCCTGCGAACCGATGTCGTCGACCACCAGGCCTGCCTTGGTGAGCAGACCGGGGAGCCGGCGGCCGGAGAGCGGATTGGTGGTCGCCGAAACCAGCGTATCGATCACCTCGCGGACGACCCCCCGGTCCCCGGGGTGCATGATCGCCGTGCCCCAATCGCTGTCCACGACGACGACGCGTCCGCCCGGACGCAGCACGCGCGCGATCTCGTTGGCCGCCCGGGCGGGGGCGGTCAGGTGCTGGAAGACCCGCTCGCACAGGACGGCGTCGAAGCTTTCCGCGCCGAAGGGCACGCCGTAGGCGTCACCGGAGTGGAATTTGGCCGTCGACCCGGCCTGGGCGGCGCGGCGTTCGGCGGAGGCGAGCAGATGCGGGTCCGGTTCGACGCCGATCGCGCTGCCGTCCGGGCCGACCGCTTCGGCGAAGGTCATGACCTCCGTTCCGGTGCCGGAGCCGATGTCGACGGCGTGTTCGCCGGGCCGCAGCGCGAGCGCTTCGTGCGCCCAGGCGCGCAAGCGGCGGATGCCGGGCAGCGCGGCCTGTAGGTCACGCACGTCGACGAGCTGGTCCTGGCCTGCTCGGTCGAACCGATCGGGGCGCAATGCGTAGGTGTTCATGAGCCCGTTTCCATCCCTGGCCGTTGCCGTCGTCTTGGTCGGTGTCGCCGTCGTCTGAGGCATGGCCTGGAGCCTACGCGGCAGGTCATCTACCCGCGCGTAGGCACTGTGAGGTGAGTCACTATATTGATCAACTGTGCGCTTCTCGGTACTTCGGGAGTGCTGGGAAAGGAACGACTGGCCGTGACGGTCGAAGATGGTTCCGAAGACACGCCACCATCCGGCCGATGGAGGTCGACGATCGACATCCTCGCCGACAGTCTCGCCACTCACCTCGGCGAGCAGGTGACCGTGGTCGACCCAGGCGAAATGGAGGACGGGTTCTCCTGCCTCGTCCGAGGTCCTGAGCCGTCCGGTCCCACGCTCCAGCTGGTGTGGAAGGGGATACTCGGTATGCATTGCAGCGACGGACAGCCGGACATCAGCGTGTCGCTGTTCCTGTACAGCCGAGGCCGCCGCCTCCGGCTCGACGACCAGCCTGGCAGCTATCTGGAGATCGTCTATGAGGGCCCCCTCGACGGCTCGGGAACCTGGCGCGATCTGGGCTGGCTGCAGGATGACTTCGGCGAGTTCGAGGCACACAACCATTACGGCCACTGACCGCCCACCGCGATCGGAACATGGGCGCCGGTCCGCCCGTCCGGTCGCAGTGATCAGCGGTCCCCGCTGGTGGCCTTCGGTGTCTAGGAAGCAGCGCAGGCCCAGTTGGGAGGCCCCATTACCGATCGCCGGGCTGTCGCGTGGCCAGAGTAGCGGTCCAGTATCTGCCGAATGGCGGGATCGAGACGTTCCGCGAACGCAGTGGCGGCTGATTCGGACCGGAGCCGGTCGAGTCCCCGAATGCGTCCGGCTCGGCGAGCGGATCCGCGGGGTCACCCGTGGACCCGTGGGCGGACAATCGAGATTTGGATCGTCCCCTTCGATTACCGATCGGCGGACCCTGTCCCACTGTCGGTTTCGGCTGCGTGACCTGGTGACCGTCGGCTCGGCCGCGCGCCGGGCTCTGCCGGGTTCTCCGGCGGCGCGTCGACGGTTTCCCGCTCGTCACCAGCGGCGGGTACGACTTCTAGAATCCGGACGGCTGCCTTACTCAGGACGTTGTCGAGTTCATCGTCCAGTTCGGTGACCAACCCGTCGTATTTGCGGAATTCTTTCGCGAGCGCGAAGAATCTCGGTTCTCGGAGCGCGTTGGCGGCCGGTTGGTGCCCACGTGAATCGGAGGGGAGGGTTTCGACATGGCCGATGTGGAGAACACGGGGATCGAGGTTCGCTGCGATGGCTTGACGGACCAGTGCTTCCCCGGCGTCGGCCAGCCTGTCACGCAGGGCGGAGATCGGAGACCGACCCGACCTCGCAATGCCGACCAGGTCGATGTCTTCCAGAGCGTAGATGAATTTCCAGCGACTATGACCGCGAACCCGCTCGAGGGTCGATGCCGCGTGGGCACGCAGGGTGTCATGAGGTGCCGATCGAAACTCACGGAAAGGACCTGGATCGAGACCCTGCTCAACCATCAACTCGAGCAGGCACTCCGCCGCATCGTCGAATAGACTGTTCAGCAGCGTGAGCGGAGATTCGGAATTGCGGAGATCTTCTATCGAATCCGCTAAGTGTATGATCCGAAAAGCCTGATCGCGCAGTCCATGAGCGATGGCCATATGCTGAATATCACTTTCCCATATGCCGCGATGATTCACTATTTCGTAGGAAAGTTGTAAAGGGTAGGCCTGCAACCAGTCGGTGAACAGATCCGGAGTTATGTTCCAATCCGCGAACCGGGTACGGATCTTTTCCCGCCGGGACATGGCCCGATCCCATTTTCGAGCGAGCTGGTCTACCGCCGCCGCATGCCGACGCAGTTCACTCAGTGTCGATTTTCCGATCCCAGTGCCACCCTGAGCTGGATCGATCGCCGCGTCCAGCGCGCGACTAACCCACTCCCACCTGCTGTAGCGGTGGAAGCGGCGAGCATTGGATTCCGCTGAATGCAATGCCAGGTAGTCATGTACCAGTCTATCGGCAGGCGCTGTGTTGCCGCCGGGGCCGGGGTGCGCACGCAGCCTGCGCACCCTCTCAGGCGTGACCTCGGCGTATGACAGTCCGCTCCGCTCGACGAGCTTTTCGGCGGCATTCCGCAGGCTGATTGCTAGAGTACGCTGCCCTTCCGAGTTCGGTCGAACTCGCCAGATCGATTGATTGTTCCTCCCTTGTCGCATAATCAGCTCCCGTTCGATCGCGCTGACTGATTCCAAATCCCGATCGAATGCTTTTTCCATGTCGTGACACTGGCGCCACGCCCACCTGTGCAATGCCCATATCGGTTTCCTGACGCTTGCGGAACGACTTTCAATGAATCGAGGACCTTGCTCGAACAGATTCAGCTCACCGTAAACAGCTCGAACCGCGTTGTGCAGAACGCGATCGACCTCACCGTCCAGACGATCCATCTTTTCCAACGAAAGATACAGAGTTTCCAATTCACGGAGCTCTGAGAACTCGGAAATCAGCGCCTTCAGCCGAGGCAGATTTTCATCGGAGGAGGCAACCGTGACCTCGGATATCTTGCCGAATTCTCCGTGTCGCCGGATTTTCTCTCGGTTCGAATCCCACAGGTTTGCTTTGATTGATCGCAGCTCGGCATCGGTGACGGTATTCGGATCGAGCTGGAGGACGGAACTGATACGCAAAGAGAGGATGTATCTCCGGGTTGTTATTTCTTGATACTCGGACCTGTTCAGCCGGAGCAGCAGTTTCGGAAATCCGTGCTTCTGGCAGAGGTGGGAGAAGCGACTGTAGCTCGTCCGGGAATACTTGTAGATCGATGGATGCAGTACACTTAGTCGCTGGACCGAAACGAAAACAAGACGGACTTTCCTGGCCAGGATATCAGCCGAACTCATCGGAGCGTCGATCCATTCATGCATATCTCGAAGCGATGGCAGCAGCAGATCGATACGCGCTGCAATCAGCTCGACCCGATCGTGAACACGCTGGAACAGTCCTGCCCACCGGCCGGTGTCCGGCGATTCTTCGCTCGCGGCGATCAGGAGGCGAAGATGGTGCAGTCGATTCTTTAGCAGGATTTTAATTTCATACAATTGATGGGGGAGGGTGTCTATATCATAGATATTTCGACTGTCATCGTCATCGTTGATGGAGTCGATGTCCGTTCGGCCATCAAGACCAGCGATAGTTCTGTCGAAAGATGTGAACAGTAACTTGAACAGACCCGATTCCGGTTCCCTTCCCGCCCTGAGTTCCCTTCCTGGTATGAGTAAGGCATGGAAACGGGTCAGATCCGCTTCCGTCTCGAGCTCGCGAATGAAATGAGATAGGCTGTCGGTCCGAGCCGCGTAACGCTGGTAGTCGATTTCCGCAGTGATCACCGCGTTCAGAGCATTCAGCTGAGATTCGATCGCAGCGTCTTCTTCGGTCAACGCAGACGAGTCCTTTTCCTGAAGTCGATCGCGGCGTTGGCGCAAGTCCACACGCAGAACCTCTAGGAACGCGGGGTCGAACGATTCCGTCGGATCGGCTCGCACATCAAGATCACGCCACGCAGCCCTACGCGCATCGAGCACCTCATCTGCCTCCTCCTGCCGCCGCCACGCATCGCGCCACGCTTCTTCCAGGATGTTCAGGCGTTGGACCCGCTCACTCAACAGGCTTCTTTTGCTGGCGTCCAGGGGCGCCCAGGGATCATTCAGCGCTTCCTGCGTGACAGTTCGGATCCACTGGATGCCAGGCCCGAAGGGCGACTCTACGCTGTCCGATTCTGTCGAGGAGTTCTGCTGAGTCTGGATATGTAGTCTCCGAACGACAACATCCACCTCGTGGAGAGTATCGTTGAGCTCGCCGTTCAGATCACGGAGTTCAGCGTCGCGTTCGGTGAATATCTCCGGCCTGGCGGCGGGATCCGGGACGACACCATCCGGGCTGGCGCCGGAGGACAGAACACGCACCTGTTCGACCAGATCCGCGGTCGCCATCCACTGCGACTGCTCGATCTCGTCGAGGCCGATACCCAACTCATAGATTCGCTGTGCCCAACCCTCGACCTGTCCTGCGCGATTATGTGCCGCCTGATCATTCATCGGGTTGTGCCGTCGCCATTTGTCGAATAGCTCCCAGACCAACTCGGCCAATCGCTCTGCGTCGGCGAGGGCTAGCCGTAGCCGACGCAGGCGGCCGATCTGGTCGATGAGATCGGTCACTTGCAGTACTTCGAGGTATTCATATGCGGCGGCGGCGAACTCACCGGTCACCTGCCCGGAACCGGCAAGTCGAGACACCGACATACGGATCACGCCGTCATCGATGGAGCGGTTGTCCGGACCGATATTCCGCGAATCAGCGGGCCACAGCCGGATCAGCTTCATACGCGCGCCGTCCAGCGCGTCGCGCCACAGCGCCGGGTCGTCGTCGAGCACCTGGTCCGGGTCGACCTCGTACGGGGCCACCATCCGTCGCAGACATTCCATCCGATAATCGAACGGATCCAGCCGGCGTCGCCACATCGAGTGCAAGGCCGTCAGACCGGCCAGCCACAGTCTTCGCTGCGCCGAGTCCAGCAGAAGCTGCGTGATGTGCTTCTCCATTCCCCGCGACAAAGGTACTTCCAACCGCCCGGGCATTTCGATCCCCGGCCCGGGGCCCCAGAGCGGCTCGGCCGCCCGCCGCAAACGCCTCGTATCCGGTACCGGTTTCCTGAATTCCCGCATGAATTCCGACAGCAGATCTTGCCTTTCCGGAGCGATCCAGCGCCGCTCCTGTACCAGGTCCGCCATCGAAAGCTTCCATTGCCTCAGTTTCGCCCTCGGGGCTGCCGAATACCATGTGAAATGCAGTGATCCGATGCGGTCCGCCAGGATGCTCATACTGCGACTCACCAGTGATTCCACAGCGCGTAGGTCCGTTCCGGTCACCAGTTCCCGGAATGCGTCCGGGTCACGGCTTCCGTCGACGCTGAACCGGCTCTCCTCGCGGAGTTCCCGGTACCAACGCTGCACGATGTCGTCGGAAAGGTGTCGCGACCGGCAGAATTCGGAATAGATATCGGCGATTTTTCCGGATTCGCGGCGTAGCCAGAAGTGCAGGACACCGAACGCAAACAGTGCTTCCGACAAACGGATGAAATCATCGGCGGGCGAAATCCCCTCGGTGGGGATGCCCGTGCGCTCACGCACCTCGTTCAACCAACGATCGATGGTCCCCAACGCATGAGCTTCCCCTTCGACCGTCTCCGTGACCGTGTCCACGATCTTGTCCATCACATGTTCGGATGTGATTTCCCACCGCGCCCGTGCCACCCGGTAATCGGCATCCGAGTCATCCTGTCCCGGGTCGGCGACGAGCGCCGCGCGTACCGAGACCTCGACCCAGGCCAACAGCATGCTGATCGAGTCGTACACATTGCCGCGAAGCTTACCGAGTGCATAGTCGATTATCCGGCGGTTCGCCGTGGTGAAATCACTGTGCGTACTCTCGGCGACGGTACCGCCGGCGGACGCACCGACAACCGATTCCGCTTCCCCGGAAAGGGATTGCCGCGTCGTTCCGTCCGCGACGGAGGCACCCGCGTCAACAGCGGGATTTCCGGCATGCTCGAGTTCGGGCGCATGGGACGCACTGGGGCGGGGTGCGGTCGCGATCCCTGGCACTGATATCCGGTCTCCCCCGATGCCAAGGAAGCTGCGCACATGGTCCGATACCTCCTGGCTTCGTACGAGATCCGTCCATCCGATCAGCGACGAGGCATATCCGCGCAGGGCCGTCTCCGCGTTTCCGGCGATATCTTCGACCGCCAGCAACGCGGACACGTTGTCAATGTGTATATTGCCGAATTCGTGTTCGCGAATCGCGAAGTTCTCCGCCCAGCGTTGGGCAACTTTCCACGCATATTTACCACAATACGACAGCGCATTTCGGAGGAGCTCGGGAACACTATCTGCCCCCTCTCGACCGGCTTCCAGCACAGCGAGCAGGGGAACAATTCCGTACTGTTGCCGCAATGCGACATACAGTTCGATTTCCCGGTCGTCGCCGGTATGCAGCGGGCTGAAGTCCTTGGTATCCAGAACGTGCCCGAGTGCCATCCATATCGCCATGACGAAGTTGTCTTCGCCGTACCACTTCGGAAACGGAACCTCGCGGAGCAGCCCGAGGTTGGTCAGCAGAAAAGCGCCGCTCGCATTTATTCCACTGTGGAGATAGCTCGGCCCTTGGACTCCGGCGCCGACGGTGGCAGCCGCATCCTCCACGTGATTGACGTCTTTCTTCCCCGCGTAATCGCCGCTGATCCCGATGAACTTCCCGTCCGGAACAGGAGTCGACAGCATTTCGGTCACCCCTTGCGAATCGACCGAAACGAGTTCCCCTTGGAAAATCCCGTCTCGCAGCCGGATATCGTCATCGAGCAGCAGCACCCGGTCCGACGGCGCCCCGCAAACCACCGCCACAAATTGCAGCAATGTCAGCACGCCCGGCTTGTCCCACTGCGGGCGCCCCAGGACCTTGAAGGCCGACTCGGTGTACCGTCTGGCAGCTTCGGAAGGCCAGGGCATACTCGCCAACAGCGCCGAGCGTCGTTCTTCGTCGATGTACACAACATCGAATGAGGCACTCTCGAGAACGTGTCTGTTCCGGACTCGATTCTCCGGGTCGACGGAATCGTCGTAGATGAACACCGTGAACGTGCCCGGAACCACGGCGGCGATATCGTCCAGTAGCGCCGCCATGCGTTCCGGTCGGTCCTTGGTGCAGAAATGGATCGTCAGGGGCGGCAGATTTTCGGCGGATTCACCGGCCTGCGGCGGCACCGGCCCGTCCCCATCCCGTTTTCGGCCTTCGGCGGTCTGTGTGGTCGTGGACTCGGCACCCCAACCGGAAGGCTCGGTAGTCTTCGACCAGGGTGTCGAAGCTGCTGAGGGTTCTGACAGTCGCTCGGCAGGATCGCGATCTCCGGCCCGCTTGTCAGCAGCTCCGGTCACGTTGCCACGATCCGATGTTCGGGCCGACCACGGTGTCGGCGAGGCAGGTCGAGGGGTTCCACTCGAATCATCGCCCACCGCCTCACGGAGTGCGGTGACGGCCTTGTCGTTATCAAGAGGTTCGGTTCGGGCGAGCGAATCGGCGAGCCGTGCCGCGCGCTCGGATCTGGATGGTTCGGACACGCCATCGGGGGCCGGCGAGCGATCATGAACCGAGTCGCCGACATCGTCCGGTCCCGACTCCTCGTCGCTCTTACCGATCCGCAGATCATCCGGCGGTACCTCGTCGACACCGCCGGGCAGCCGCAGCGGGTTGCGGTGCCTGTCGTAGGCCCACGCCCACAAACTCTTCAAATCGGACGCACGCGTCCGATCGTCACGCACCCCGCCCTGGAGCCCTCTACCCGGATCATGCAACACGAGACGAGCATTCCTGCCCTGCGCGTCACACCGATACACCAACAGGCGAGTATGCGCGTTCACTCCCGCCTCATCCACCACATGCGTGCCCTCGATCGTGACAACCGAAACGCGATCGCGCTGAGCAGGAGGCAACTTCGCCACCATCACCAACAACGCCTGAACCACGAAACGCAACGGAAGAACAGGGTCGATCCGAAACTTCTGCGGCCGACCACCCCCCAATCTCGCCACGAACGGCTGCCAGAACACACCACCCAAACCCACATCACCAAGCCCGTCCGCATCCGGCGAACCAGTATTGTCCAGGAGTAACCTCGCCACCAACGCCGCACACTGATTACGAGCATGACCATCCGGCCGCCGATAAGGCGCCACACCATCTCGATCCGAACCACTCCCTCGGACCGAAATTCCCCCAGCCGTCTCCGCGCTGCCGACCATGTTCCGAGCGTCCGGATCCGCGCGCTCGGACGATACCGAGTGGAATTCCACGCCTCGCAACTTCTCACCGGCAACCGCGAGAAGGTCGCGCGCAGCCTCCACACTCAACTGCAGCCGGACAGCAGCTGCCGACACCGAGATGCCCTCCAAATAACACAGAATGATCAGAGCTGCCGCAACATCGGGCTCCGACACATCCGCCAACGCCGCCCGGACAGCACGTACCACAGACGCGTCATATGCCTCATCCGTTGGAGGCGGGGAGGTATCGGCTACATCGAATTCCTGCGGCCGGGCCGCATCGTCGACTTCATCAGTTCCGATCCTGGCAGTCTCAGTCACGGACCTGCCTGTCGGGTCCCGATGTACTACCGGTTGATGGATCGAAATCTCCGACAGCGACTGCAGCCGTCTCGCCTCCGCCACCTCCGAGATGGTGAGGCCGAGAGCCCGCGAAATTTCCTCGTCGTCCGGCGCAACTCCGGTTTCCTCGAAACGACTCGAGGTGTAAGCACGAACCCTTCCGACCAGCCTGCCGACACCCGGGCCGAGATTCCCGTAGGCCTTGGCGCGGTAGTAGAAGGATGGGCGACAACTCCCTGATGCGTGAGCGATGAACGCTTGGAACGGAATATGATTTGCGACCGCATTCAGAATCTGCCCCCGAAAATACTGAGTGAGTTCGTCTCGTTCATCACCGGTGCGCGCCCATCGGCGTGCCACCGCCACGGCCAGCCAATCGAACCGTTCGTAGATCTGATTCCGGATCTGCCGTTCCTCTGCCGACCCCACAGTCGTTTCGATGTATCGCCAGAACTCGGCCTCCTCGTCCGGGCCGGCCGGCGTGCGATCCGGAGCGTCATAGAACTTCTCTATTGCTGCACGCAAGATTTTGTTCGAAAAAAGACCGGCATCACGCCCCATGCGCAGGGTCACCAATCGTGGGACAGTAGTCGCAGCCAACCGCCGTGCGCTGTACCAGCCTCTTTTCCGTCCCATCGCGAGCGAAAATCCGTCCCGGGATTCGCGATGGAATAGCCGGGTAGCGTCCAACCAATCATGTATCGAATCGCATGATGCCGGATCCGGGACCAATTCGGCATGGAGACTGCCGACGAAGTGAATCATCCCGTTTCGGTACGACGAACGGACCGTCGTAGCGGTGACACCAAGCTCAGCCGCCACCTCATCCGGACTTCGATCCTGCAAAATGCAGCGCTCGAAACAGATCCGCTGCTGTTCGGCCAGCCCTTCGAGGCTACGCTGCGCCGCCTCCTGGTACACGGTTACGGCCTCGCGGGTCACAATGAGCATCTCGTCCCAGGTCAGGGAACTCGCGCGAACAATCAATTTGCTCACCGACGGTCGTTCGAGTTCGACCGGGAGCATCGCGACCAGTTGAGTCACAACCGCAGACTCCATTTGGCTGGCCGCGTGCATTGTTTTACCCAGCTCCTTCGCGGCCCGATCGACAGTGCGATCCTGCAGCCACCGCGCCTCCGCCCACTTGCGCTGCTGTCTCGGCAGCTGGTGCAGGCAACGCCACAGCACCTCCCGGTGGACGAACCCGGCGTCGCGGATCAGCGTCGATGCCTCGTCGGAATCGAGCGATCCGACACGAGCGAGCAAGTCCGCGAACCGGGCGGGCCGGTCCAGTTCGCCGGGAAGCATCCTGACGAACGGAAGCAACCCTCGACGTTCCGTCTTCTCGACCGCAATACGTGTCTTGTTCAACTGCCTCGCCACGTAGTCCAGGTCGAAGCCACGCCCCAACAGCTCCAGGCACTCACGTTCCTGGTCAGAGAGCCGAGCGAGGCAGCTGTGGGCAACTGACGGATAGAGAAACAAGGCGTCCGCCAGCAGAGTTCTCGCCTCGGAGATGTGCAACGGCTCAGCGCGATTCAACAACTCGGCAAAACGCCCGAAACGGTTGAGTTCGCCAGGAAGCACCTTGATGAAACGATGTACTCCCTTACGCACGGAATTCTTGACCGAAGACTCTGTCTGGTGTGACTGTTCGGCTATGTCGGCGCGGCTCAGACCATCTCGGAACCGCAGCTGTAGACATCGACGCTCCTCCGGGGAGAGCTCAGCGAGACAACGATTTGCCAGCTCCGGAAGGCGATGTAACACGTCGCGGATCAGGTCCGATTTCTCGGAATAGCTCAACACTGCGGCACGATCCAGCAAGCCGGCGAGCCACCCGAACCGGTCAGTTGCATCGGGCAGCAGCTCGACTACTCGCCTCACCGCGAATCGAGCGGAATGCCCGACTCCAGCAGCCGTCATGTCCAGCTGTTTCGCCACTCGCTCCGAGCTGTGCCCCTGCAGCACCCGCAAATCCAGACACCTGCGCTGCCGCTCGGACAACTGGCCAAGACAATGGCCGAGCACCGCCGGATACACAACCATCGCGTCAAGGATCGCGGTGACGGCCTCGCCGTTATCAAGAGGTTCGGTTCGGGCAAGCGAATCGGCGAGCCGTGCCGCACGCTCGGATCTGGATGGTACGGACACACCATCGGGAGCCGGCGAGCGATCATGAACCGAGTCGCCGACATCGTCCGGTCCCGACTCCTCGTCGGTCTTACCGATCCGCGGATCATCCGGCGGTACCTCATCAACGTCGAGCTCGGAATGCGACTCGACCGCTCCCTCGTCCACGTCTGCGGGCGGGGGATTCGACAGCGCATCGTATTCGACGATTGCAGCTCGAAATGTTTTATCCGAGATGTAACCGTTGTCGCGCATGCTTCGCAAGGTCTCGGAACGAACAGGTCTCCTGGTGCGCAGAATGTGCTGAAGCGCAGCGTAACTCAGACCTATACCGACTGAGAATTCCTTCCGTAATTCGCGATGGAACAGCCGGGTAGCTTCCAGCCAATCATATACCGAATCGAACTTTGCCGGATCCGGAACCAATTCGGCACAGAGCTGTTGGACGAAGAGACCGACGCCGTATCGGTACGTCGCTCTGACCGATGCGTCGGTGATACCCAGGTAAGCAGCCACGTCATCCGGAGTTCGATCCTGCAAAATGCACAAATCGACACAAATGCGCTCCTGCTCGGTCAACCTTTCGAGACAACGCTGCGCCGCCTCCTGATACACGGTTACGGCCTCGCGGGTCACAATGAGCATCTCATCCCAGGTCAGCGAACCCGCGCGCACAATCAACTTGGCCAGCGACGGCCGTTCGAGCTCGACCGGAAGCATCTCGACCAGCTGGAGCAAAGCCGCACGTTCCAATTTGCTGGCCGAGTTGACCGTTTTGGACAACTGCCTTGCCGCTTGATCGACAGTGCGATCTCGCAGCCACCGCGCCTCCGCCCACTTTCGTTGCTGTCGCGGCAGCCGGTACAGGCAACGGCGCAATAGCTCCGGATGGACGAACCCGGCGTCGCGGATCAGCATCGATGCGTCGTCGGAATCGAGCGATCCGACACGAGCGAGCAAGTCCGCGAACCGAGCGGGCCGATCGAGTTCGCCGGGAAGCAATTCGGCGAACCGGCGCAACCCTCGATACTCCGACTCCTGGACCGCCTTCGGTGTCTTACCCAACCGCCTCGCCACGTGGACCACGTCGTAGCCGCGCCGCCGGGCCATCACACACTCACGGTCCTGATCGGCGAGCTGAGCGAGACAGCTGTGCGCAATGTCCGGATAGAGAAACAGAGCGTCCTCGAGCAGAGTTTCCACCTCGGGAATGCGCAACGACCCAGCCCGACCCAGCAACCCGGCGAAGCGACCGAAACGGTTGAGCTCACCAGGAAGCACCTTGATGAACTGATTGACCCCCCGACGTTCGGACGACTTGACCGAAGTCACCGTCTTGTTCAGCTGTTCGGCAATATCGTCGCAGCCGAGGCCCTCTCGGAACCGTAGCTCCGCACATCTACGATCCCCCAGAGGGAGCTGATCGAGACAACGATAGGCCAACTCCGGAAGGCGATGTAGCACATCGCGGATCAGGTCCGATTTCTCGGAATAGCTCAACACTGCGGCACGATCCAGCAAGCCGGCGAGCCACCCGAACCGGTCGCTTGCATCGGGCAGCAGCTCGACTACTCGCCTCGCCGCGAATTTGACGGATCCGCCCACTGCATAGATTGTTGTACCCAACTGCTTGGCCACTCGCTCCAAGCTGCGCCCCTGGAGCACCCGCAGATCTATACACCTGCGCTGCAACTCGGACAACTGGCCAAGACAATGGCCGAGTACCGCCGGATACACAACCATCGCGTCAAGGATCGCGGTGACGGCCTCGTCGGTATCAAGAGGTTCGGTTCGGGCGAGCGTATCGGCGAGCCGTGCCGCGCGCTCGGATCTGGATGGTTCGGACACGCCATCGGGGGCCAGCGAGCGATCATGAACCGAGTCGCCGACATCGTCCGGTCCCGACTCCTCGTCGCTCTTACCGATCCGCAGATCATCCGGCGGTACCTCGTCGATACCGCCGGGCAGCCGCAACGGGTTGCGGTGCTTGTCGTAGGCCAGGATCCACAGGGCCTTCAGATCGGACGCTCGCGTGTCGTCATCATCCACGGTGCCGAAGAACTCTTTGCCCGGGTCCTGCAACAGTATCTTGACGTTGTTGCCATGCTCGTCGCACTGATACTCCAAGCGACGGGTGTGCGCGTTGACCCCATACTCGTCCACCACATGCGTGGCCTCGATCGTGACAACCGAAACACCGTTTCGCTCAGCGGGATCCAATTCAGCTATCGCCGCGAGCAAAGCCTGCACAACGAGACGCAGCGGTTGACCGGAATCGATTGCGAACCGCTGCGCCTGACCACCCCCCAATACCGCCGCGTACGGCTCGAACGACGCGCCGCCCAAACCCACGTCACCAAGCCCCTCTTCGTCCGGCGAGCCCGTTCGCTCCAGATGCAACTTCGACACCAACGTCGGGCACCGATTGCGATCGTGGTCGGAGGGCTCGGGTTCAGGAGCCGAGGGCGTGTCCCCTTCCGCGACCCCCATGCGCACCGCGAAGGCGACCGCCGAATCCAGAAGGTTGGCGAATTCCTGGTCGATGTCGGCTGGTGCGCGGAATACATCGATCTGCTCGGCAGCGGCGACCATCAGGCACAGACGCAGACACCGCTCAGCCCGCCGCCGCGCCTCGTCGTAACCCGTACGTCGCTCCAAGTCGAGGACGGAATTGGTCACCCCGGACATGATCCGGCGCACATCCAGTTCGTCGGGTGACGCCTTGGCCTGCGAACGCAGAAACGCACCGGCGTTGGTCGCGCGGACCAGCTGATGCACGGCGCGCGAGAGCATTCGCCGCAACGCGTGTGGGTGATCGACGGCCCGACTGGACCGGCTCGGCTCCGTCTCCGCGGTCTCCGCCTGATCGCGAGACAGCTGGCGCGCCCGATCCAGCCACCGCTCCGCACTGCGCCGAAGTGCACAGTAGTCGTCGAGCGCCTGCATCCGGATCTTCAGGCCGTGATACCACGCGATCGACCTTTTTCGTTCGTCGAACGCCTTCCGCAGCCCGATCAGCCCGAGGTATCGCTCGGCGAGAGCGGCCGAGCGGAGCGCTTCGACGTCAGCCCCCGAATTCGGCTGTGCGCTCGCGGCAATCAACAACCGCAGCTCATCGACCTCCGCCGATTCGTCCCAGTTCCCAGTGCCCAACTGGTCGCCGACCGAGGCGATGGCGCGGTTCAGCGTGTGTGCGTCCAGTCCCGAGCTTTGCCGAACCGCCCGGCCGTCCAGCGGGAACCGCCGCACGTGGTCTTCCGACAACTGTTTGTGGTGCTGGTAGCTCCGATCCAGCCGGCGATCCGCCGCATCGAATGCCGCCGCCAGAATATCGATCGCGCTGATCTGGGCGGTCGTGCGAGTGACCACGCGAACGAGGTCGATCGCGATGTCGAGTTGCCGCACTCGCTCGCCCTGATTCGGCGCGCCTGCCAGCTGCGCGCGCAGGCTCGTCAGCCGGGCCACCTCGTTCTCGCCGACCTGGGCGTCTGCCAGGCTCGTCGGATCGATACCGAACTGTGCGTTCGGTTCGGCGGTGAGGGCGGTGCCGGCGCGGCGACGGCTGGCCAGGACATGGAGGCGCAGCGAGGCCACCGTTTCCCACACCGCGTCTGTTCCGGAGACCCAGTCGGCGTCCTCCTCGGGCCGGGGCGCTCGGCGGGACACACCGGAGAGCGTCAGTGCCGCTTCTTCCAGAGCGGTGTCCAGATCGACGTTCAGCCAATACAGTTCGTCGTCCAGCCGGACGAGGATGGTCGATTCCCAGATCAGCTCGCTCAGATCCCGGACCGGCTCGGCGCCGGGCGCTGCATGTGGGGGGTCGGTCACCGCGTCGGCCGCAGACGGCGACGTCGCCGGGCGGCGCAGTTCGGCCAGGTGGCGCAGGCGAGAGTGCACGAAGTGCAGCTCCGGACGTGAGACGGGCGAGTCGAGCCCGTATACCCGGACCGATGAGCCGAACCGGCCGCGGGTCGGCTCGAGCGAGCGGATCCGCCGCTCGATGTCAGCCACCGCGATGACGAGTCGATGGAGCCGGTCTGCCTGCGCATCCAGGCGTCGCAGTGCGCCGCCCAGTCGGATCGCCTCAGCGAGCGCGTTCGGGGTGCCCAGCTCTGGCACGTCGGCTCGCGGCGCGCCGTGTGCCTGAGCCAGCAGTCGCTGGTATTCGGCGGACCGCCGCGTCAGCTCCTCTTCCATCGACTCCATCGTTCGCGCCAACCGGTCCAGTCGGCCGACGCCGCCCACCAGTTTCCACACCGCATGGGACTCGCTGAATCGCTGAGCTGCCGTCCCGAGTTCGGCAGTCATGTCGCCCCACGCCAGACGGTGAACCACGACGGGGTACAACCACTCGTCGTCTACCCGGTCCGGCTCGCGCCCCAGCAGCCGGACCAGCTCGGCGCGCGCCTGTTCGTGCTGGCGGAACCAGTGCTCCCAAGCGGGGGAGCCGATGTCGAGCAACTGCCCTGGATCGACGCCGCGCGGCCGGAGCAGTTCATCGAGTTCCCGGCGTAGCAGGGCACGCTGCTGGTCGACCCGGCGAACGACCGCACGTCGGGCATCCGGCGGCAGCGGCTGCGGCTGCGGCGCGTTGTCGTCCCTGTTCACGTCGTGCACGGCCGAATCAGCTGTCGCCTCGTCGCGGATGGCGATCTGCGCGGCCAATTCCCCGAGTAGTTGGTCGAGGTCGGCGTCGTGTGCTTCGACATCGGCGGGTCGATGCTCGGCCACGGCCGCAGCCCGCGCCGCCGCCACATCATCGAGCAGATGCGCCCATTCGATCAGCCGACGGGTCCATGCGGCACGCTCCTCGCGCTGATTGCCCGCCGAGTGATGCGCGGGTTGCACCAGACCGTGGGCCTCGTCCCACAGCGCCGCGTTGATGGCGTCGTCCACGGCATCGATGGCGCGTGTCCACGCGTCGTGGCGATGGAACCGTTCAGCGCCTCCGATCACCGGCTCCAGTGCCCGGATCTCCGCGACGGCGACTACCTCGGCCGGGTCGGCGGACTCGGGGTCCAGTTCCGCGTGCCGCTGCTCGACCCGGTCACCGGTCACCGCCGCGGGCGGGCACTGCCAGTGCTCGGCCAGCACAGTGCGCGCGCGCTCGAGGCGGGCGGACAACAGTGTCGACACCTCGGAGCCCGGCGAAACCTGCCATACCGACCCGACTTTCAGTGCGCGCCCGCGCGCGACGACGATCCGCTCGGCGGCCGCGCGCTGCTCGACCGATGTATCGCGCAGTCCGGCGAGATGCTTGCCCAGCGTGAAAGTGCGCTCGACCGGGCGCGATTCGCCACCGTCGGTGAACCGCATGCCGCGCAGACCCCGGACCGCATCGGCCAAGACGGCGTCCCACTCGGCGTCCAATCGCCGATGCTCCTCGGCCAACTCGGCATACTCGGCGATTCGGCGTAGCTGCAGATACCACTGTGCCGACATCGCGCGCAGGAATTCCACCTGCCGCGCGGGAATCGAGCCGGCCCTGTCTCGGTACAGCTGCCCCAGTTCCGTCAGCTCCTCCTCGCCGACCCTTTCGAGATTTCGCCCGAGCACCGATCCCAGGCTCGCACGCATCGTGTCCCGCTGGTTCGCCGACCGAATCCACCTCTGCTCGTACTCTTCCGCCAGTCTGTCAGCATCACCGGGCCGGAGTTCCCGCCCGAGGAACGACTCCACGGCGGTACGCATCCGGTACACCGCGCGGTCGAGTCGCTGCTGTGCTCGACGGCCAGGCCGCAATTCCCAATGCCGGAACCCACGCACCGCGCAGAGCGCCGCGAATTCGATGTCGTCCACTTCCGGCAGACGATTCTTTTCGTCGGTCAATCGGTCGAGCCGGTGGGCAAGCATAGCCATCCGGTCGAACAGCAGAGCCACGGCATCGACGGGGCGGCCATTGTTCCTGGCCTCGGTAAGCCACGAGCGGATGTCTCGCAATGCCGCACCCAGCGCATCGATGCGCTCGGCTCGACGCTCCATCCGGTCGATGCCGTCGAGCGCGCTCAACATGTCGAATCGAGCGACGAAATCCATGACTGCCGTCGAATATTCGGTCGACACCGCGCTCTCGGTGAGATCCGCCGCCATCGCGCGCATGCGGTCCAGCCGGGTTGCGACCTCCTCCGGCGGGTCCGACACGAGCCCCAGCAGCTGGTCGTACTGTGCGTCGAGTTGACGGTTCCATTCGGCACGGACCGGCGAGTCTCGGCGTCGCAGCTGCGCGAATTCCGGTTCCGACAGCGAATATCGGCGATACGAATCCGACTCCCGGAGCCGTTGGGCGAAATCGAAGGCATCGAACCGAGCCTGCTCCCGCTCATTCGTCAACCGGCCGCCCACGTCGGCGTGGCCACCATTCACGTAGCGGTGCACGATCCGGTGCAGACGGTCGTCGAAGGCCGCTTCATGGTCGCGCAGCCGGTTTTCCAGTTCCGGCGTCGAGCCGAAGCGAGTTCGCTGCTCGGCGAGCTCACCCTGAGTACCACGGATGACTCCTGCGCCGGTGTCCAGCTCGAGAAGCTCCTTCTGGAGCGGATCGCGTAGATGCCTGCGGTACTCGTAGTCCGCGTTCGCCTGAACGACTTCGTCGAGCTCGCGGAGCCATGCGGTGGCATCGGCTATGTCGCCGTCGGGCGCATCCGCACGGTGTAGCAGGGAAGCGAGCACGTTCTGAACGGTGTCGCGCCGTCGCCGTACCTCGCGCAGCTCGCCTGATCCCGGTCGCACCTCCCGCTCGTTCAGGTCGCGGCATCGGGTGATGCGCCGGGTGAGATCGGCTGCTGCCCGCTGATACTGCGCGTGCGCGTCGGCCAGTGCCGTGGCCAGGGCATCCAGATGCTCGACACGGTCCCGCAATCGGGCCGGGGAAATTCCGTTCGGCTCCGGCGCGGGCTCGATCTCGGGGTGCGCATTCCGTACGTTCGCGGCACGACTCGCGAGTTCAGCTGCCGCGTCGGCGCGCAGCCGGCGCAAATGTTCACCCAGCTCGGCCCATGGGCTCGGTTCCGGTGGTCCGCGTTCGGGCGGGCGGGCACCGATCGGTTGGATCGGGAACTCCACACCGGGGCGGCCCGCGGGCTCCTGATCGGGCGGCAACGGATCCTCCGCCGTCCCATCGGATTTGAACGCCAGACCATGATATGTCGCGGCTGGACCCGCGACCTGCGACAAATGATCGGCCCACAGGTCCACCGCCTGGTCGCCTCGCACCGTCCGTATCTCGGCGACCGCGACCCCTCGCCCATCGATTCGCACGACTTGCTCCTCGACCATGATCACGTCGCGGTCCCACTTCACCGTGAACGCGTGCGCACCGGCGTCCCCGAATTCCACTGCGCCGATTACGGTTCCGCGAGTGCGGCGCACGTGCTCGATGACCGCCGCCGCATTCTTGTATCCGCCCGAATGCCAATTCGCACGGGCCCACCGCGCCGCGTCCCTCCCGTAGACTCCCAGCAGCTCGACCTCGAGCAGGCTATTCGGTGGAATATCGAACTCGGGCCGCGGGCCCGGCCCGGCCTCCGCGGATTGCACAGCGACCAAGAAGCATGTCTGCGGAACCCAATAGGCAAGCGAATGCGAGTCGTAGGCGTCGGATGGGGCTCGGCTTCGCAAGAACGTTTCGACCTTCTCGACCAGGCCACGCTGCGTCTTGGCGGTTATGTTCCCGAGATGGTTCGCCAGCACGCCTTGGATCCCACCGCCTGACCACAGGCGCCACCTTCCATGGCTGCGCTCGAGCCGCAGCACCTCCGACATGGTGTCGCCCAAATTCGTCGTTCGCATCTTGGGTGGCGGACTCTGCGAGTCACGGACGGACCGGGTCAGCGGCGGTATCTGTCGGGTCCGCAGCCGGAAGAGGACGTGTGCGGGATGTGACAGCCCGATCGTGGGATCGGCGACCACCATGCGGTATCCCAATTGCAGGAGATGGTGCCCGCCGGCCAGTGGCTTCTGCACCACGCGCGGACGCCCGAACAGGTCACGCCTTGCGGAGGAATCGAACGCTGTCGGGCCGAGTTGATCGAGCCACTCGCGCCACGCCGCGCTCGTCAGGCCTGCCTGGCGGTAGAGCAAGTAATGATGCAGCAGCTGCGCCGGAACTTCTTCGGGTAGCGGTCGGCGCCGCAGACCTTCCGCTTGCTCCGCGGAAATTGTCGTGACGCGGAGCCGACCCCCCGGCTGCAGTGTCACCACTAGGTACCTCTTGTCCAGCCCGTCTCGCCACAGAGCGTCGGCGAACTCGGGATTATCCGCCGCCAATCGCAGCAGACTTGTCAGGTGTCCGCCCTGGGGTGCGGCGACGATCAGCACACCACCCGCCGCATCGGGCACGTACCCGATGCGGTCGTTGAGTCGGCGCGCATTGCTCCGGCCTTCCAGTTCCGCATCGACGACGTGACTGGTCAAGAATCCGTCACGGGTCTGCTGCGCGCGGGACAGGGCCGTGCTCAATTCCCCGTGCCGGTCGAGGAATTCGATGAATGCCTGGATGCGCCGCAAGGTTTCCCGACGCCGAGCAGCGGGCTCGCCGTCGGGTAACCGGACCGATGCCAACTCCATCGGATCGACGTGCAGGCTGTCGGCCAACGCTTCCCAGTCGAGGTTCGCGCGTTCCTGCAACGCCCGCCGGGCTTCCTGGTCGAGGTGGGAGACCGGGCCGTCCGGATTCCCGACACCCAACTGGAGGGCAAGAGTCTCGCATTCTTGCGACCAGATGCGGACACGTTCACCGGCCTCGTTCGCATCCTGAACAAGAGCGTGATAGCGGCGAAGTTCCTCTGTCGACAGTACGACGTCGAATGTGTTGGGTCGGCGAACAGATTCGTTCACATTCGCATCACGGAGCCGCTCGGTGACCTCCCGTAGCAGCGGCACAAAGTACCTCCCCTGGATGAAGTGCGGGTTCTCGCCTTTCCCGACGATGCTGGGCCAGTGCACTCCGTGGTTGAAGATCGTCTGGTTCAACCACTCGCCGTCCTGCTGGCCTTCCGGCACCCGAGCACGCCAGTCGCCGTTCCCACGCCAGATATCGACGACCAGGGGCCGGCCACCGACAGACGCGATCAGTTGCCAGTGATCACGTGGTGTGCCGAGGGCTCGGATGGGAACCGGGAGGCCGGTGCCTGCCGACTGGACCGCGCCGGCCTGTGGGTCCGCAGTCGCCAGATTCTCCGTGACCCGCTGCAACAGCCGATCCGGATCCAGGTCCGACATCCCGCCGAACCATCGACTCACCACGTCACCCGCATCGCCGTGCCCGTGGGGCGGCGCGATACGCCAACCGTGTCCGTCGTCCCTCAGCTCGACCACTGCGGACAGGCCGCCGAGGTCGACCTCACCCCGCACGACGAGCGATCCATCGATCGGCGCGGGCGGCTCGGCCGCGTCCGGCAGGGCGATCTGCCGGGTGATGATCCTGATCAGCACCGCGGTGGGGTGCGGGAGGTCCACATCCACCGCGGACTTTTCCTTCGCCATCGCGTAGCCGAACGCCTGTAGCGTGCCATCGTGCTGGAGCCTGCCCGCCACCGTGCCGGTTCGGTCACCACCGCCCACCGAACGGCTCTTCTTCTCGCCTCGAGCCTGCTTCTCGCTGTCGAAGACGTGCTCGCCCAACCCGGCGAGCCAGCCGCCGAACCCGGTCTGGACCAGTCCTAGCTGACGAAAGCGCAGGTATTCGTTGAGCAGAATGCCCTCGATCTCGGCGATGTTCGCTTCTCGATACCGGCCCTCCGCCTCGCTCGCGCCACAGATCTCCGTGACGAGCGAGCCATCCGGCCCCGGCGTCACCCGCAGGTATTGCCTGTCGAACTCCCGTCGCCACAAAGCCCCGGCGAACGTGGAGGGGTCGGATACCGCCAGCTCGCTCAACGCCCGCAGATGCAGTCCCGGGGACGCGGCGATGACCAGCGTTCCGCCACCGTCGCCATCGGGAAGGTAGGCCACACCGTCGGTAACGCGCTCTCCTGCCAATCCTTGGTCGTGCCATTCCGCGATCGTGTCGTCGATGGCGGCGCGGACCGCCTGCTGCACCTGCTCGCCCGCCGCAGGCGCCTCCGCGCGGGCGGATTCCGGCGCTGTCTGCGCGATCGCTCTCGGCTGATCGGGTTCGGGGGCCCGGCGGCTGGCAGGTCGAACTTCTCGAACATGAACTCGGCCGTTCTCGTCAACGACGATCTCGCGGAAGTGGTATTGCGCTTGGCCGGCATCGAGTTCGGCGCGAATCTCCGCGGGGACGTCTGCCAGCGCCCGTTGGAGCCCCCACACCGAGCCGGCGATGAACACCTGCGGTTGCTCGCCCGCAGGCGTCACCACCGCGACTCCCGGTGCGCGCATCTGCCCGCCGAGCCGATCGATCACCTCATCGCGCAGCACGACCTCTGCGATGGCGGTCGCCGCCTCGGCCCTCGTGGCGCGCTCGACGGTTTCCACCTCGAAGAACAGGGGGAAGTAGCCCTTGACCACGAGCGGACCGAGATCCTCCAGGTGGGAGGCGGCCCGACTATCGGCACTATCCGCGAACCGCGATCCCGCCCGAGCATGGAAGGCCACGGCCCAGTCGATCAGGGCATCGACCTTGTCCCGCAGCTCGCGTGGACGTAGCTCGTCGGCTCGTTCGACCTCGAGCTGCCGTGCGCGTTGCAGGATCCGATCGGATATTCGACGTCGTCGGTCAGCGGCCGCCGCGACCCGTCCGCCCCACTCCCGAAGTGTCGCATCGTCCTGCCCTGCGGGCTCGTAAACCCGCGCACCGACCTGTTCCCATCCCTGCTGCGGTGTCTGCGGCGCATCCGCTGCCCATCGGACCGCCAGATCTTCGGCGACGCCGTGCACTCGCTCGGTGTCACGGTCGAGCAGTCCGGAAAGGCGGTCGCATTCATCGACATAGTGGAGCAGGTTGCTGAGCCTGCGGAAGCGCACTACCTGTTTCTGCCACTGCTCGAGTTCGGTCTTTCGCTTCTTTGCCGCTTTTCCGGACAAAGTCGTCTGTTCGGCCGTCAGCTCGCGCAGACTCCGCTGCGCCCGGCCCACCGTGAGCGTGGTCTGGTAGGGGATGAGATCGGGGCCGACCAGGTGGTTGATGCGAGTCTGTGTCAGCAGCGCGAACTCGTTTCGCAACTTCGGCAGCTCGGACAACAGATTCGTCGGTTGCACGTGACACAGCTTCATCCACTCGCCACGCAGGCGGTGTGCGCGAATCAGCGCGTCCAGTGTGCGCAGGCCCGCGTGAACCGCCCGATCGAGGTCGATTTCGCCGGTGTCGGAATCGGCGTGCTGGTCCGGTACCTGTTCCTCGCCGGATTCTGAGTCTGCCACCGACTCCCACAGGCGATTTCTTTCCTCGACCGCTGACACGTGATCCTCGAATGCCGAGGCCAGTTCCTCTATCGTTTCGGGCGGCATGTCCGAGCTGGTTCGGATCTCATCGATCAGCTCTCGCAGCTTCGACAGATGGTGTTTCCTCGTTTCGATACCGAACTCTCCGGCGATCAGTTGCAGCCTGAGCCGGTAATACCATTCGAGATTCCAGGCGCGCCTCAATGCCGACCCGGCGATCTCGCCCGCGGTCGCGTTCCGTTCGTTAAGCCGCAGCAGCTCCAGCCGCTCCTGCTCGGCGCTGAGCTGGGCGACCCGCGTGCGCGCCGAGATGAGCAGTCGCGGCATGTCGATCAATCGGCCGATTTCGAGATATGCCAGCGTGGTCGTCAGCAAGTCCCCCACCCATGCGGACGCGAGCCGCTCGCTCAGCAGGCGCGACTCGGCGAACGGATCGGGCCCGATCGTGTGCTGACCATCCCACTGCGGCAACAGTTCTGATACGCCGAGCAAGTCGGCCAGCCGGCGGTCGAGCTCGCTGGCTGCGTGGTTCGGTGCTCGGTGCGACTCCGAGGCCGCGGTCGAATCCGCCGGCGGGAACGCCCGCACCTCGGTGTCGAGGACAATCCCGCGCATGATTCCGTGCAGGTCTGCCAGATTGTTGTCCTGGGAAAGCGTCGTGAGCCGCTGCCATGTCGGGCCATCCGTGACCTGCAGCCCGCGTTGGAAACGATCGATCAGCTCCGACATCCGCTGACGCACTCCCGGCCGGAGCAGCTGCCGAATCAATACCGCCCGCAGGTCTTCCCACTCATGATGCTGGGCCTCGAGCCCCGATTCGTCGGACGGATGCGCGGCGCTCATCCATTCACGTTCGGCGATCAGATCGGCCAATTTCTCGGCCTTCGCCTGGAACTCACTGGTCCACTCCGCCAATTCGTCCGAACCTGGCGTGAGTTCGTCGGGATCGATACCCAGGACTGCGCTCAGCCGAGTCAACTCGTCGCGCAATCGTTCCTCGCGGGCGACGGCGGCGGCGTGGGTCTCGGCCAGCTCTCGTTGCTGTGTGTCGAGGTCCCGGTCATCGATCCGGCCGTCCGGTTGTCCAGGGTCATCGGGGCCCGCTACGGCACGTCGCGGCGACGATTCGACAAGATCGCCGGATCCAGTCGAGGATTTGCCGATGTGGTGGATGGTGCCTTCGGCGTCGTAGACGACGGCGAACATGAAGAGGCCGGAGGGGAGTTTGCGGCTTTCGAATACTTGCTTGGCGCCACTGTCGACCAGCGGGTCACGCCATTTGATCACGCCCGGTTGCGCACGGTCGTGAAACAGCAACAGCGCGTGCCCTCTGCCCGCCATACGGCGGGCATGCCTACTCTCGGTCACCACGTAGGCGGTCGCGCCGGGGCCCAGATCGTCGAGCAGTTCCGCGATCTCATCCCAGGCGAAGAATTGGTCCCAGTGGTCGCTGCCCAGGGCGGCAAGCAGCTGTTCCGGGATCGTCCCGCCGAGGTCGGCGTCAGGGATCGGTGGTGTGTCAGCGAGAGTTTGCGCGGTGTTGGGGTTCTCCTCCTGTAGGTACTGGAAACTCAACAACGCGCAGTCGATCGGTGCCGGGGTGCGTGGCAGGTCCGGGACGTCGAACACGCTGTCGCCGTCCAATTTTCCGACAAGCTCGAATCCGGCGACCGGGGCGATCGGCCGCGGGCGGTGCGAATCCGGTCGTGTTCGCGCAGCGACCGGCCCGGTCGTCGTTGGTCGCGCCGGCCCTACTGGCGGGCGGTCGCGTCGCTCCGTTGCCGGGCCACGCCGGACCGCCGGAGCCGATACCAGGCGCGGGCCATCCCCCTTCACCACCCGCCCGGGAAGATTCGCCGCATGGGAGCCGGTCGCGACGCCCGGCGGCTCGACCGAAAGCGTCGACGGCCAGTGCGACCTTTCCGGTGGCCGCGGCGAATCGGTCGGGATTCCCAGCAATTGCAGGCGCCTGTTCAGATCACCAGGGGTCATCCGCACCAACCGGTCCAGCCAACCGTGGCCTGCACCGGATCCGCCGGGACCAGCCGTCCAGACCCGAGCAGACAACCGGTTGAACCTGGTGGCCGTGTCGATCAGCGAGGCGAGCAGCGACCGCGAGTCGGCGAGGTCGATCAGCTGCCCGACCTCGGCCGGTATCGGCGTTGACGGCGCCGAACCGGACGGCTCGTGGGATTCGGTCAAGGCGGCGAGCTCCTGCTCGATCCGCCGGATGCTCAGTTCTTCGGGTGCCAGGCCGAGTCGTCGCGCTAATTCGGCGGTCCGCGAGCGGAATTGGGCACGCAAGCGCGCGAGCTCAGGGGAATCGGGGCCCAATGCCCACTGCTCGACCTCGATGCCGTGCCGACGCGCGAGTTCCCGGCTGAGCTCACCGCGCGCGAGCCCCAACCGAATCCACTCCGGTCGCAGTGGGGAGGCGAACCACCACGACTCGCCCAGCATCTGCCTCGGCCGCACGGGGCTCGATGTGGGCGCGGACGGCGTCGGAGGTGCCTGCTCCGATTGGTCTGTCGAACGCTCCGGCACCGGAGGCAAAGCCGCGATCTGCGCGTCGAGCGTCAGGTACCGGTCGAGAGCGTCGATGAGTTCATGCAGCGGTGATGCCGGTCCGTCGGCGTCGGCCAGCCGCCGCAGCTCCGTGAATCGCCCCGCGGGCACAGCGGTGCCGTCCGGTTCCAGCCCGGCCGCACGCAGCCAGTCCAGCGCCGCGCCCGCCGCACGCTGCGCCTGTGCCTGATCACGCAGCATCTCGCCCAGCAACCGCCCGACATCGGCCAGCAAACCTGCCTGTGCCTCCGGACTCAACCCAGCCCACCCCTGGGCACCCAATGCGGCCAACCGGCCTTCGAACCGGTCGATCACCCGCCCCAGTAGATCCGACCCCCCCAGCCGCACCTCGGGCAACGCGACCCGCAACAAATCAGCCACGCGCTCGGTCGCCTCGACATGCGATTTCCGCCGATCCTGCGGTCGAACCGAGTCCTCGTCCGCGGTCGCTGAGGCGGTGCGCGAGGGTTCGGCCGAATCCGCGACGAACTCCGTAACAGGGTCCACCGCAGCGGCGCTCGACGTCGAGTTCGGTGGTAATGCCGACGCGTCGGTCGCTTCGTCGTCCTCCGCCTCCTCGTCGTCCTCGGCCGACAGAGCAGTTCCCTGGATCGCGGCGCTCGACGGCGTCGGGAAATCCCGAATGCCCGCCGCCGATCCGGGCACGGACGACTCCGGCGCAGTGTGGCCGGCTCCCGGACCCGACGCCGATTCGCCTCCCTTAACCGTCTCGGATGTCGACGCTGATGCACCTCGCGAAGACCCCGCGCCAGTACGCCCGCCGGACCCACCGGCGCCGGCACGATCCGCAGCCTCGTCGGGTGCAGTGAAGGATTCGGATGCCCGCGAAGGGGCCTGCGCCGGATTCGGCGATGTCGTCTCGTTCGCACCCGCCGGTGTCGCCGAGTGCGCCGCGTCCGATCGCGTCGACGTGCCGGTCCCGGAATCCCGCTGCGACTGGGTTTCGGCTATCTCTCGCTCGCGCGCTTGCCGCGCCCGCTCGAGCGCGGCCGACCGTGCGGGATCAGTCCGGTCCGACAGCACATCGGCCAGCTCGCGCGTGAGCACCGCCGTATTCGACGATCTCGCCGCATCGGACCGCCCGCCAGACGACGACTCCGGAGCCGCATACGTCCCCGTCCCATCGCTGTCCGGTCCGCCTCCCGGCGTAGCGGAAACCGCGCCGGAGGACCCCGAGCTGTCCGGTGCCACCAGCACCGGACCGGCCGGAGTCGATGGCATCATCCCGATCCCGGCCAGTAGCGCGGCGGCCTCAGGGGTCAGGGCACTCGCATCTGTTCGACTCGCCCGCCGCGCCTGAGCCACTTCCCTGTCCCGCGACTCACGCGCCCGCTCCAGTGCCGCGTCTCTGGCCCGGTTGCGTTCGGCCGTGCTCGACCGCTCGGCAGCCGAATGCCCAGCAGTCCCATCGACCGCACGCCCACCCGCCCCGACGCTCGACGACGACCCGCCGGGGCCTGCCCGACCTGCCGTACCCCCCACGCCCTCCGACGGCACCTCAGCCCCCGCGTACACCCGAACCGAGCCGGCCACACCGGTATCCCGCCGCAACAAGGAACCCGCCGCATTCAGCACCTGTTCACCTGTGGCCCGCACCTGATTCAACCGCTGTTGCAACGCTCCGGCACTCGCGGCCGCGGGTGTGGACTCTGCCGGACCGGCGTCCAGGCGCAACATCAACCCCGGCGTGTCCAGCAACCGGTCACGCAGCGCATGCACCTCCATCCACCTTTCCACCACCCCCGCCGCATCATCACCCGCCCACTCCCGCAACCTGTTCCGCAGATCCGCTGGCACTGCCTGCGCCGGATTCACCCCGTCACCGACCGGCTCCCTACCGTTCGCGATATCGGCGGCCATGCCGCGGCGCACGCTGTCCCCGATCAACCCGCCTGCGTCCGCGTGGGCCCGCTCCGCCCATTCCGGCAATCGTTCCGCCCGCTCCACCTGCAACTCCACCGCGTCACGCAACCGCGACGGGCTCATCCGGTAGAACTCGGTATCCGTGAGCCCGAGCCACCGCGCCAACGCCGACCCCCGCCACGCCGTCTCCTGCGCCAGCACCTTGAAATCCGCCGCCCGCATCTTCGACACGGCATCCGCCGACGCCGTGGCGGCGAACTCCTCGATCGGGTCCCGTGTCGTCGCAGTCCGATCGGCCCCGGCCTGCGCGTCGGCCTCGCCGATCTCGGACGCGGACTCAGCACCTCCCGACGGGTCCGTGGCGGTCCGGTCCGCCCCACCGGTAGCAACCTCACCACCCTTGGACGCGGGCTCACCACGACCCGGCGCATCGCCCGTTCCCCGTACCCCGGCTGTCTCGGCCCTCGCGCCGGACGCGTCCGCGCCACCGGTGGAGGCTGCCTCGCCGTGGTGGGAGACCTGCACTTCACCTGCCCGGTCGGGTTGGCGATAACGGGGGTGAGCCGAATCCCATGTCCCGTCACCCGCTCGCGGGTCTATCGCGGTGACCCGAGCGTTCGCGCTGCGATACCGCTCGAGTTCATCGAGCAAGCGGCCGACCGACGGCACCCGCTCCCCAGACCCGGCAGCCCGCACCGCCGGCCATCGCGGTCCATCCGGCACGCTGCCCGGCTGCTCGGCATATATTTCCTGCCGCAACCACTGCCGCGCGGAGACCATCTCGCGCCCCTCGGCTACGTACGCCTGTGCGCGATTGGCCAACTGTCCGTTCAGATCGGACAGCACACCGGTGAGCACTCCCGGCCGCATCCCGGCCACGCCCCGCTCACCCGGGGTTGCCAACCACGACTCGACCTCACCGACCGCATGCTCCAAAGGCTCCGGCCCCCACCACCGCACCTCCTCCGGCGATCTCCCCAGCAACCGCGCGACCTCGCTCCGAGCCACATCACGCTCGGTCACCGCCTGGTCCAGTCCGGACGCCTCGCCATCGGGCGCGACGCCCTCGGACATCTCCGGACCAGCGACGGGTTCCGTCTCGTCGCCGACTCCCGGCAGCTCGGCACCCTCCGGCAAGTCCGCCGATACCGAATTCGCGCTCTCGCCGACCGAATCCGACGAAGCCCGGACCGCTTCCGGCCCGCCCGAAACCTCGGGAGCAGTCGCCGCAGCTGGGATCTGACCGGCGGAACCAACTCTGGTCTCGGCGAACTCTTGCTCGCGCAATTCGCGGATCCGCTCGAATAGCACCGCATTCGGATCCTGCGGGCCAGGCGAATCCTTCGACGCCGTGGCATCGTCGAACCGTAATCCGTCCCGGCTCCCGGTCGTGACCGACTCGATACGATCCACCGAACCGTCGATCGTCATCCCTGGCTCGCCGATGACGGGTCCTCGCTGCGGATCGGCCGCTGCCGCCAGTGTGTGGTC
Source organism: Nocardia sputi (assembly GCF_023501985.1). Classification (NCBI taxonomy): domain Bacteria; kingdom Bacillati; phylum Actinomycetota; class Actinomycetes; order Mycobacteriales; family Nocardiaceae; genus Nocardia; species Nocardia sputi. Next base: position 34,640 of record NZ_JAMFLC010000044.1, read on the forward strand.
GCGTGTGCTGGGTGCACCCGGCAACATCGCGCCTTGGGGAGCCCCCGCCAGCCGCAGCACGGCATCCTTGCTGAGACTCATTGTCGAAGGATCCGGAGGGACGTGGGGCCCGCTGCCATCGACGACCTCCCCGCTGGGGGCACCGAGAGGTCCGCGGCCACCGCCGTGGACAGCGACGGCTCCGGCGAATCCGCCGCTGAGCAGCGCCGCTAAAACGTCCTCGGAGCGTTGCGGCCAGCCCGTGATCAACGCCGCCGCACCTAGACCGGACACCGCGCCCGCTAACCCCTGCACCAGCCCGAGCGCCATGCGGCTGTTCTCCAGACGGGGAAAGATTTTCGGCGCGTATACGCCCGCTGCCATGCCGCCCAGCGCACCACCAGCACCCGATACCGCTGCGGCGGCGATCGACTTCAGATCAATACCCCGCGGGTTCTCCCCATTCGGACCCTTGACGGCCAGGTTCCGGTCGCCGGACGCCGCCTGCATGAGCTGTACCCCGAAATCCACACCCGCCGGCAGCGCGGCGCCCGTGCCGACCGCGACCGCGAACCGGGCCGGCCCCAACGCCGACAGGCGCCCCGCCGTCTTCGCAGCGCCCACCTTGTAGGCCTGCTCGAGGCCCGCGCGCATCAGCGCGACCCTGCCTCGGCCCTCGAC
>NZ_JAMFLC010000045.1:0-30029 GCF_023501985.1 Nocardia sputi
GCAACCCGTCCAGATGCGGGAACAGGACCCTCGTCGGTCCAAGATCAGAACACCCGCGACATGATGAACTATCAACCGCCCCTTCGCATCCCGAACGGGGTCAATCACGAAATCTGTGCCAGATCCACGATTCAACCGAAGTTGACAAACTGGACAAACAGTTCAGTGGCCCGATCAGGGGTATTCGTACCTGAGCGTTCACTAACCGACACTGCCACCATTCTCGCCGCCGCTGTGCCAAACCGCGTCGCGATGACCTGGCCAGTGCCAGTGGTACGTCTACGCCAACGACTGTGGGCATGGATAGCACCGCGGTCATGCCCGACAGCCAGCTGCCGGACATCGATCTGCGCCCGGCAGTTGGCGATGCTCCACACACACTGGTGCCGGTGGGCACTGTGCAGCGACTCGGATACACGATCGAGCATCATCGTGCGCCCCGATGCGAACGAACTTCAGGTTGGGGCCATCACCGACCCACCGACGCAGAATGGTGAACCAGCCCTCCTGCATAGGCTCTTTCCTTCACACGTCCTGACCTGCGCAGATGCTCGTCGTATTCTCTATAGTGAATTGCGAGTGGATGCGATCAGCCGAGCAGTCGTCTGCAGGGCCCGGGCACCGATGAGGTGGTCGCGACCTCGCTGGACGCCGCGCGTCGACGGGTACATCGGGTCGGGTGCTCGCGGGCTGGCTATCTGGACCCCTACACCGCAGGCGCGCCGATCCTGGTCGTCCTGGGACCACTGGACGCTGAGTTCACCAGATCGCCTACGCCACACCGATGACTATGCAAGCAGCAAGCCGCGTACGAGGAGTGGGAGAACCACCATCGAGCGCACAGGACAAGGACACGAATGCCTTAGTCGAGGGCGAGGAACTGGCTGCCGCAGCCGAGGCGGGCGAGCTGGTGTTCGGCGAGACGATCGACGCCGACACGATCCTGCCTTCCACCGCCGCCGACGACTCCTCCGTGGTAACCATGGTGCGGCTGAGGGCGGGCCAGAGGAAGCGGGCAGAAGCGGAGGCGCGTAAGCGCGGCCTCGACCTCTCCGAGCTTATTCGGGGCTGGGTCGACGAAGGCTTGGCCGAGGTCGAGGATGACTACCAGGTGTCGGCCGCTGACCTGAAGCGAATACTCGCCGGGATTCGCCGTACCGGGTAGGCGGAGCGAGTCGTCGTGTGAATCGATACCACCCGGCCTGGGCCCGCTGCCGAAAGGATGTAGGTCAGTTCTGATCTGCGGCCGATGAGTGTGGCCACATCCCGTGGCAGCGTTCCGGTCACGGTCGGCCGCGCCGGAGGCTGCTGCGCTACCGAGTAGTGAATGGAGATATCTCGGCCGACTTCATTTCCTACGGGGTGACGGTTTCGGCTTGGATGTCTGGTCTGACATTGCCTCGTCATGACCCGCCGGACTACCCCGAGTCGCCGACGGCCACCACAGCGACGGCGATAGAATCTGCGGCTAGGGTCAGCCCGGCGCTACCCAGGAAAGGATGCAGATGGTATGGGCGGTGTCGTTGCATCGGCAGGGTTCGCCTATCAGCACGCCCAGGCCGTGCAAATGGCCTTGACCATTGCCACAGACCCCAGCCTGCATGCCATCCGCGTCGAGGCGGAGAACGACATCATTGACGTCGAAATCCGTTCGCAGGATGGACATCTTGTCAAAGGTTCTCAATTCAAGCTGCGCAATCAGAGTGATACCTGGGGTCAACAAGAGCTCATCGACGAGCTGGTTCGCTGGTCGGGGCTGGCGGGTGATAATCCCGGGGCCACCTATGAATTCGTTACTGACGGGCGGCTCGGCCCGACGGGCGTGAAAGTGCGCGATGCGCTGGAAAGGGCCGCGTCGGGCGACCTGCACGATATCCGCCAGCTCATCGCCGGTAAGACGGGAAGCGTAGTCGTCAGCGATGAGTCCCTGATGCGCGCCTCTATTCGCGCCGAAGGGCTAGCCTATGCCGATCTCATCGACGCGGCGCAGACGCGCGCCAGGGCGCTCCTACCTAACGTGACCAGCACGGCCGAAGCTGAAGAACGGGGTCGTTGGGTTGTACTTGAGCTGGTCAACACGGTTACCGAACGCAGCGGCTTGGCCGACGACGCCGCCCGGATCATCACGCGCGACGAAGTGCTCGCGTTGCTGGCAACGCCGCAAGACCATATACCGAGCACGCAATGGGATGCCTCGCTCAAGAGCAAGTTCTGCGCGTCGGTCCTCGCACGCCTTGACGTCTCACCGGTCGAGCTGGCGTGTCGGCCGGACTTTGCCATCGGCATCGGGTCCGCGGCCGAGCCGCAGCCTCTGGAGAACTGGGCACAAAAAGATGCGGTCCGCTTGTTGGCTGGGGCATCGGGCAGCGGGAAGTCCACGGTCGTACTCGACATGCAGCGCCGCGCGGCCGAGCGCGGCGCGGTGGTGATCGCAGTCAGCGCCGAGGATTACATACCCGGCCGGCTCGCGGCGCTGGTCGCAGGAGGGCTTAACCGGCACACCTTCATCGGTGCTCATCCCGCAGTGGGTACCGCAGCTTTGGCCGACCCCGACGTCGTCATCGCCGTCGACGGGGTAACCGAGATCCCAGCCGGGACGCGGGAGGAGCTTGAGGATGAGTTCAAACAGTTCCTGACGGCGGACCGACGTGCCGACCTGGTATTGATCGGGCGCGGGCTCACGGCTATGCGCGCCATGCTTACCCGCTCGGTCACCACCACCGACCTCATGGTCTGTCCGATGTCTGAAGACGAGCAGTGCCAGATCGTGGAGAGCTTCTATCAGCTAGAGACCGATACCGCGCAGTGGCTGGTTCGTCAGGTCGATCATGTGATGCACGAGGCGGCGAGCAACCCTCTGATGCTGCTGCTGGGAGCCCGGGCGATTGCGTTGACGGGCACCGCGTCCAGTCCCGCCCTGATCTTCCACACGGTGATCGCGAATATTGCAGAAGAGCGCGGTTACCCCGACGCCAGCGTTCTTATTGCCGGGCTCGGGATGGCCTACGCCACACTCCTCGACGGGCAGAAGCGTTACTGCGACACCCTTGAGTGGGGTTCGCTCTTGAACCAATCCGCCCAGCGGCTCACCGACGCCGGCCATTCGGTGACCGTGCGGCGTCTGCGTGAATTCGGTTCTGAAACAGGGATTGTCCGGTCGGCACCCTTCGATACGGTTCGTCCGATTCACGACTCGTTTGCCGATTTCCTGGCGGCAGTAGCGTTGAGCCGTTCGCTTGCGAAGTTGCCCGACCGGCTTGGTGAACATGATCGGGCACGGGCTCGCTTCTTGGCTCAACTCTCCGGAATAGCTGTCGAGTTGGCCGATCGACTCACCCGGGATCTGCCCTTCACCGCGGTCAACGTCGCGCCCTACGAGAGGCGGCGCCTGCCCGAGGATGCATGGTTCGATGAGACCAAGCGGCACCTGGACCACCTGCTCCCTACCACCCAGGCCCGTCCGACGGTCGCCTACTGGCAGGACACCAACGGACGGGTGGTGGCGACCGTCGGAGCAGGCGTCGAAGGTTGGTTGGGATGCGCCGCGCCCGATCGCGCCGTGTTCGAGGCGGGATGGACATTCCCGCTAAGCGACGGGCAAGGGCCGTTGACGGTCGCAGTCCGCATTTGGCACCGCTGGCTTGAACAACATCTCACCGCGCCCGCATTGTCCGGTGTCCCTGTGCCGCAGAACCTGCAGGAGTCGCGCGCGATGCTCGCGGCGCACTCCACCGCGCTGCTGCAGCATCGTCTCGATTTGTCCTCGCAGATGGGACTCCCAGGTTCTGATGGCGAAGCGTTGACAGCGGCGGCGTCTCAGCAGATCCAGTTCGCGATCTCCGAGCACCATGTTGACGAAGAACGAGACCGCGGTGTGTGGTTCCGTGAGCTCGCCGAGCTCACCGCCGGGGAGGAAGTCCTTGTCGGTGAACTCTCCGACCATGAGGGGTGGACCGGTCGCGGCCGTGTGGACTCATTCGTCACCACCAGTGCGGCACAGCGCGCATCTCGCGACCTCCAGCGGATTATCAACGCGATGGTGGGCAGGACTTGGCTATGATCCTGGTTGCCGACATGGCGAAAACCGTTGATAGACAGGGGTGAATCATGTCGACTGAAGACGTCTGGCCTGCGGTGCAGGCACTGGCTGCGACGTGGTCGGACAGCCCCTTAGTCCACACTTTCCTGGCACGCCATCCCGCGCATAACGACAGTGACGATGCCGTCACCGAGGCACTGCGGAACGTGCAGGGCGGGGCCACCGTGCTGACCGAGACACCACTATGGACGAGCACATGGGAACAGGTTGCCCAACAGATGCCGTTGGTCCATCTCACCGGCGAAGTACGCGACTACCTGCGGACGATCGCGCCGCTCGGGCATGCGGTGGAGTCGATGGTGGGATGGGTGCGTAGCCGACTGCCTCTATACCCTGCCATCCCCGTACCGCAGTTCTCTCCGCGCGGCTATCGGCGATCGCCCGAATGCTGGCGGCGGCTGCCCTGGAGCCAGCCGATCCTCCAAGCGAACCTGCAGGCCGAACCGGCGCCGCCGTCTGTGGCGGTCATGCTGGGACTCGACAGCCATGAAGTCCTCAGTAGCGCACAGAATGTCGTGGCGGCGTTCACCAATTCCGCCGAATGGCAACGCTACGCCGATCTCGCCGCAGCCTTGACCGAACAAGATCGGCACGTCCTCGACGACGCACGGCACCGTGTGGGGGTGCTGCTCAATCCGCGTCTGGTCGGCGAGTACGAGCCCGCACGCAACGAACGGCGCAACCAGTACCGCCAGCAGCGTGTCGCCGAGGTCGTCGCTGAGCTGAACGGTCGACCGAAGGAACTGGCCGACGCGTTCGATGCCATTGACGATCTGATCGACCGTGCGCTCGTCAACATCCACGGGCAGCTGGTTGTTCGCGGTGACGTTCCATTGATCCAGCCGATCAATCTTGAACTGGACGGGCTGCAGGCCAGCTTTGAGTTCGACGGCGACGAGGCGTTCAACGTGGGCGAATCCGTCCGTCTTGACGATCCACTGGTGATGGGCGCTTACCTAATCGAGGACATGGGGTTCAATTACGGCCCGTTCGAAGGCAGCAGGATGTCGTACACCGCTCAACACCTGCCTGCCACCGGGAACGCTTTCCAGGTGAGCTGAGCAGCAGCCCTACTGTTGCCCGCGCTGGCGCCCCCGGGTGGCTGTACGGACGCTGTAACAATGCCGACGCACGGACGGATAGTCGCGACCGACCGTCACACTGACGATTCCTCCTCGACTTGTTGTGCTGGGCCGGGGTCGGACGCAGAATGTCGCGACACAGCGGGCCGTCGATCCGGCACCGCCCGACCGCGACCGCGGCACCGACTTCCGCGCACCCCCAACGGATCGCCCCGCGTAAAGCCTTACCGCACACAGTTTCCAGAGTCGTTGTACCCCGGGCACATGACGGCGCAGCAGCCGGGCTTCGACCTGGGCGTCGACTGCTCGAACATGGGCTGCCACGCTTCCGCCTGCGCCACGCGCCGCGGCGGTACAACCGCTGCGGTGGTTCCCGCAACGATTCGGCCGGCGAAGACGTCGTCGAAGGAGAGGTCGTTGCGGCGGTCGCCGCGCTGGGGCGGGGTCGGCCAAGTTCGTCCGCAGGATGGCGATCACCTTCGGCCTCACCGTGCTCAACAAGCAGCGCCGAATCTGGATCCGGCAGTGGTGTTCGCGGCAGGCGGTGCCGCTAACGAACGACGAGCAGCCGCAGGCGGAGCGCCCGACCCGACGTCGACAGGGCCGCTTATGCGCTTGTCGGTGTTTCAGTCGTCGCGGACGTCCGGCCCCGAAACTGGGACCGTCATCGGTGGCGGCGGTTTCCTCGGCGCGTGTCGAGTCGTTCCCTCTCGTTGTTTCGAAGCCATATCTTGGTGGTGAGCCCCTCCGCGTTCGCGCGGGCCGCTACACTTTTGGCCGCTGTTCGGCAATCGCGACACCATGGTTGCGACACGGCGAGATAAGCGGGAACCCCGTCACCATGTATGTACTCTATCCATTCGTCGCCGTGCTGGTCGGACACGTACCGGGGCGTAACTCGTCTACATGCGTCGAGGCTTGCCCAGTGCTTGACGGTGGACCCGGGAACCAACGATTTGTCAGGTAGCTGCACGCAGTAGATCTCGGCGTCGCCGAAGACATCCGGCGTCGCGTAGTGGTCCGCTACTCCACCGCCACACCGGGTGCAATGGCTCCTGTTTCCGAATCTCTTCTGTATCGCCTCTGCGGCTTCCGAGACCAGCGCGGGCATACGCGCCACGATATCCTCGCGGAGCGGTTGCGACAGCGGCGCTGTCGCGAAACCCCGCAAGTATCCGATCGAGCTGTCCAGCCACGGCAACCAGTCCTGGTGGGTCGGTGACCACTTCAAACGCCCCCACTCGTCGGGTTCGACCACGACTGCCCACAGCTCATCGAAGACGGCCGGAATATCACCGTTCCTAGGTCGCGGGTTCACTCTGCCGCCGTCGTTGGGGTCTGTCACTCGGTCGCTTGCTTTCATTGCTCCTCAATGGATTTCGTGGCCAGCACGTCTCGATTCGGTGGCATCGTCCCGTCGTACTTCGCCTTCGCTTTGCCAACCTGCCAGGACAAATTATCCCTGTCGGTATGCAGGGCGCGGGCCAGTAACTGCTCGCAGGGTGGGTCGTCATGATGATCTACGGCGGTAGTTGGGACTGATTGCCGGATTTGCCAGCCCGTGCCTGCGGCATAATAAAAGTGGCCAGCGTGCTTCTGATTGTCGCTTCTTGTTCTACTGGGTATCCACGAGCTAGGCAGGCGCGGGCAAAGTCGGCGATCGGTCCGTTGCCGTTTGTCGCGGCTAGGAGCCCGTCCTGACTCACCTGGCCGAAGGGTTTTCGGATCGGGTGTTCGGCGGTTCCAGCATCGAGCACGGTGACGTTGTCTGTGGCGGGCAGTGCGCCGATTATTCGGCGGGCGATGCGGATACCGCCGAGGTCGGCGTCGGTGGCGATGACGGTGGCCGCCGCGTCGACCGACAGCTGGCGGATCAGGCGCAGAGCTTGTTCCGAGGGTTGCCCTGCACACCACACCGTGGCGACGTCGGGCGCCATGTCACAGACGGCCTCAGCGGCCTGCAGGTTCTCCACGATAACGAGCAGCCGGGTGCCCGGGCCGAGATGGACGTCGAAGGTCGAACGTTGATCTACTCGAAATCGGACTGGCCCATCGACGGCGGCGAGATCAATGTTTCCGGCATCGGTCCGGATAGTGATCGATCCGCCCAGACCGATGTACGGACTACGACGGAGGCCCAGAGCAACCAGAGTTTCTGGTGCTGCCCCTGATCCTGCCAGCACCTTTGGCGCATCTTCTCGAAATTTCGTTTCACCGAAATGTGCCTGGCTGAACGCGCGGGGTCCGTCGTGGACGATGCCGTCGACCAGGTCTTCGGCGGCGTAGACCAGCACCGGCAAGCGGGGACTGTTCGGTCGGGCGGTGATCAGGGCTTCGGCCAACCCTGGGTCTGTGGCGGCTACTTGGCGCGCAACATCCTGGACTCTCGTCTGCCACAGCTGAGTGTCATCGCTCTGACGTATGTCATTGCGACGCTGATACTCGTCCCACCTCGACGTACGTTGCCAGTGCAGGATGTCAGTGACCTGGGCGAAGTCATCGACCGCACAAACCAAATCAACGACACCGGCCACAGCGAGGCGTATGGCGCGTTCCCGGGCAACTTGGCCGAACCGCTGCTCTATGGACGCCCAGTAACGCCGTTTGGTCCTGATCGCCCAGCGCAGATCCTCGACAGCGACGCCCTCGACAGGGGTACCCGGTCGTGGAGAATCGTTTGGGTGGCGGGCAGTCAGTCGCACGTGTGTGAGCTTGAGCCGTCCCTTTCGGTCGCGCGGCAGGGTGCCGTCCGCGCGGGGGATCGCCAGGGAGGTCAGGCCGTCGGGGACGCCGGAAACGGGGACGGGCGTGGCGATAGCTGAATCAGACAAGGCTGCGTCCAGCGGTGAGCCACTCGCGGACCAACTCGATGCGCTGCCCGTTGACGTCGTAGCCCCAGGCTCGCGTTGGCCGGTTGTATGCCTCGGTGGGCGATTGGTGGCAGAACCAGAGGATTTCGCCGCACACGCCCGCGGCGTCGCCGATGACGGAGTCCTGGCAGGTGCCCAGGATGGTCACTCGTTGTTGTGCGGCCACTTCGTTCAGGTCGCGCAGGACGTCCTTCCGGTTGACGTCGCCGAGGCTGTTGCCGAGCTCGTCAAGCACCAGCATGCGCCCCTCGGCGCCGTCGGCCGCGAGCAGGGCGGCGAGGACCAGTTGTATGGCGAACACTTTGACCTGAGCGCCGTTTGCCACCTCGCGATAGGAGACCATGCTTCCCGACGGAGAGCGACGCCAGCGAGGTGAGACCTCCCAGGTCCACGGCATGGTCGGGGTTGCCGGCCGAGTTTCGGTGACGCGCAGTTCGGCCCCGAAGCCTCCGCGGGCGCGATTGAGCCGGTTCAGCGCGATACTGATCTTATTGAGAGATGCCTCCACTCTGCTACTGATGACATCCTGAAGCCGGCCCATCTCGGCATCGAGGGCGTCGGTCTCGGTCTGCATCGCGCCAATTTGAGTCGCGCGCTGCTGTTGGGACCGATTGATCCTTGCCTCAAGGATCTGGTCGCTGTCGGCTCGTGAGTCGAGTAGGTCCCGCAGCGGCCTGGCTATGCTGGTGAAGTCCGAGTCTGCTCCCGCGACGCCCGGGTCGCCGTCGATGAGACGCTGGCGGCGTTGCCGTGCTTCCGCAAGTTCCGGCGGCACGTCGGTCGCCGCGTTGGTGTACGCGTCCAACGCATCCTTGAGCTTTTCCGCGGCGCGATGCCGCAGAGAACGCGTCCGCAGCGTACGAATCTGCTCGGGCTGGGCGTCCAGCAGTTCCTGCGCGGCCGAGGGGGTATCCGCCCATCCGGCCAGCCAGTAATCGAGATTCAGCTTGTCCCGGTCTTGTTGCCGCTGTTTGAGTTTGTTTTGAAGGGAGAAGATCTGTCCTTCGCACAGTTTCACCGCGCCGACGGCCAGCTCCACCTGCTGGTCGTGCCCTTGCTTTGCGGCCGTTGCCTTCACCCAGAGATCTTGGGTCTCCTCGACGGCGGCGTGCATGACGGCCAGTTGCGCATCCAAATCCGAGATCCGGTCGGCGAATTCGGTTTCCTGGGTCGCGAGCTGCCCCAATTCCTCAGCGGCGCAGGCTGCGGCGAGGATGTCCCGTGCCGCGTCCAGTGACAGTCGTGCGTACTCCTCGGCGTCTTTGCTGTGTGCCAACCGTTCTGTCGCCTTGGACAATTCGATTTCGGCCGAAGCGATACGGGCCGCACGACCGGCGATCTCTTCGGTGAACCCGCCCACCAGCGAGGTACCAAGCTCTGCATCGATGGCGCGGTCTGGATCGGGCCGGAACTCCGTGCGGTGTTCAAGGGTCCTGAGAAATTGCCGGACCGGGACAGTGGCCGAGACGCCGTCCGGAAGCTCGGCTGGTTGTTTTTCGAGTGGTCCGTCGGCAATCACGACTTCTGCCCCAGGCGTGGCCGCGAGCAGCATGAGCGCGTCACTCTCGTCCTTGCCCGGTGCGACGACGATCGTGTTGCGGTACGGCCACAATCGGGGTTCCCAGAGCGGACGTACCGCTGTGTCCAGGGTGATTTCGTCGAGCAGCAAGGCTGCGGGTATGTCGTTCGCCCGCAGCAACTCCAACGCGGGGCCGGCGGGCCCACCGCTACCCGACCGCGCGTCGGTCAGCGCTCGATCGGCCTCGGTAGACAACCGCTCCGCGTCGACACGATTTTGGCGGGCTTCCTCGACCAGTTCTTCCGCGGCGCGGACTTCAGCTTCTGCCTCCACAACGGTGATCCCGGTCCACGCATCCCGCAACGGCAGCAGCTCAACTCGTCTCTGCATGAGTTCACCGAGCTTGCTGTCGGCAATTCCGCGCAGCACGTTCGCGGTGTCGTATTTCGTCTGGGCCTCGCGATGTTGCTTCGCCGCGGCATTTTCCTGGTCCTGCAGGTTGGTTTGCGCTCGAAGCTCCTGGACTGCTGTCCGCTTGACCTCGACCTCGAGCTCGAGGTCGCCGATCTGCTGTTCGAGTTCACCGATCATCTCCGCGAGCGAGCGATCGGTGGCAGAGACATCCAGATATCCCCTAGCGAAATGCAAACGCCACATGTGTTCACCGTCTGCCAAATGCTGTCGTGCCAGGTTGCGGTGGCGAACCCCGTCTAGATCGGTCTGCTCGTTCACACGCGCCTGCGCATCCTCCGCTATCTTGTCGGCCAGCCGAACCTTGTGTTCGGCAAGTTTGCTGCGCTGCTCTTTTTCGGTCTCGAGCAGGCCCTGCCGACCGGTCAGCTCGATCAGGGCCTCACCGATCCGGGCTGGTGTCATCTCGGTCATTTGCTGGGACAGCAGGGAAGGGGCGGACGGACGCATCGGAGTGTCGAGGTAGGCCATGCATCGTGGCGCCTGCCCGTACAGCTCGTCGGCGAACCGCTTCGGTCCGAGCTCCTGAGTTCGTGGGAGCGCCTCCCAGAGGCTGTCGGCTAATGCGTCCCGTTCCAGGTCGGTGTCTGCGATGGCGATGTGCAGACCGTACGTCCAACGGACTCTGATGTATGGCGGGCCGGAGGCAATGCGTAACCATACTGTCAACGCCGTGGTCTGCGGATTGTCTGGTTCCGCGAAGACTCCGACGATGTAGCCACGGTCGGCTTGCGCGTACCGGTGTTGTGGATCGAGCCCAGCCGACTCCGGTTTGAACAGCAGGTTGGCGGCGTACTGGGAGCCGTTGGCCTCCAACCGCCATTGGGCTTCGCCCAGGAGCAGCGACACGGCGGCCAAAAAGGACGTCTTGCCCGACCCGTTGGAATCGCCCTTGGGTCCTTGGCCGGACACTGCGATGAAGGTCCCCGGGACAAGAGCGACCGCGTGCGTGGTCAATCGCGCGATATCGAATGTCTGGACCGCAACGAGGTGGCGGTTGCCGACGGTACCGTTCCGGTCCGAGTTCCGGCCGTCCATATCCAGGTCGATCACCGGGTCTCCCCGTTCTGCGCGGTCTGCTGTTGGCGCGTGAGCCGGCGCCGACGGATGACGTCAGCCATGACGCCATGGGGCTGTGCGAGGAGGATCATGTTTTCCCAGAGTGTTTCGGAGACCTGCGGAGTCAATCGCGCCAGCTGCGGTCCGGGCAGGATGCTGCGATGTGCTCCGTACCCCAGGATCCCGGCATCACGTAGCCGCTGAACGGCGGCGCGGACCTTGTTCTCCGGCACTTTGGACTTGACGAGTTGCTGTTTGGTCACCGGCTCCCCGTCTGTCCAGTTGCGCCCTCGAATCCGGCCGGCGGAGCGCGGAATGGCGACACTGTGCAGAAGTACTAGTGTGAGAACGGCGCGGTCGTCTGTGCGCAACACACCGATACCGGCCTCGGCCAGGCGTTGCCCGATGCGATCGTCGTAGCCGGACAGGTAGCCGCCGCCGATGCGAAGCAGGACCCGGCCTTGTTCACTGAGGCAACGCTCGAGGGTCGCGCGCAGGGATGGGTCGAGCAAGGCCCGGTATCCGCCTGCGGTGACCGGGCTGTCCGCGGTCTCCACCGCCGCCAAGGCGGCGAGCACGTCCACCTGCCGCGCGGGCGGGAGATCCACCAGAGGCAGCCCGGTCATCTCTCATCCTCCGATCGGCTGGTCGGCGTCAGCGGTAGCTGGTCGTACACAGCCCGCACTGCGGCCACCTGGGTGTCCGACCAGGTGGCCACCACCAGCCCCAGGCGAACATCGGTTCCTTCGAGGATGAGCAGGCCCGCTTCGTGCAGTCGGCGAAGCGCGCCCTTGCGATGTCGCCGACCTCCCTCGCCTCCTTCGACAGCTCCCTTGGTCAACGGACCGAGCGCCGCCACGGAGTCGAGGACGACATCCTCGTCGACCGCTATACCGGGAAAGGGGTGGGCGGACCGATCCGGCCAGCAGGCCCGAAGTGCCGCAGCGAAGATCAGGAGCAACACCGTTGGCGGCTTCGCACGTACCATTCCGGTGTCCGCCGCCGGTTCGGATCCATCGATCCAGCCCAAGGCGAACACCAACCGCCGGCCCGGCAGCGTCGCCTGGCACAAGCTACGGCCAGCGCGTTCGGCTGCCTCTCTCCACAATGCCACCGTTGTCGCGGCGTCCGGTGCGGGCACGCAGCCCTCCGCTCGCATTCTGGCCAACGCAAAGGCAGTCGACGACAGATCAGTCATGTTCCACCGCCTCCTCGATGATGTCCGCGACCACGATGGATGCGACGGAAAGGCTCTTGGTGCGCCGCAACGACACCGGCGTCAAATAGGAAACCGGAGCGTCCGCATCCACGAGCAGCTCGTCGCTCATCTCGATCTCGAACGGCGACTCGGGATCGGCGTGGGCACCGAGCAGTTCGACGAGCATATTCGCCGCGCCGGGCCACCCCGCCGCCCGCAACCGACTGGTCAGATCCGTCTCATTACTGCCCTGCAGATGAAGCTCAGCTCCACGGTCACGCCTTCGACGTGCGGCTTCCGCTCGCCGTTCGACTCGTTCCATAGGATCAGGTCCTGCAGGAGGGTCCGCCGGACGTGGAGGGCGGCGGCGCACTGCCACACGCGGGCGGAACTGCTGGACACCTTCCGCGACAACGGCCGGATCCAACCATGGGGTCGGCGGATCGAAGACGGTAGTGGCGAAAACCTCCGCGAGAGCGTCCAGCGGGGCGGTACGCGCAGCTTCCAGATATTCCTCCGGGTCCAATAGAGAGAAGTCGCGCGCGGCGGCGCCCTCGTCCAGCAACCGGCCGACAAACTGCTCACGGGCTCCAACATATCGCTGTGTCTCGACCACCAATCGGTACGCGTCCGGATCCAACTCCGGAAAAGCGACCCGCACCTGCTCATTGAGCTCGAATACGTCGTTCATGAGTGATGCGTGCCGATGATGACCACGCTGGGCTACCAGTTCCGACAAGGGGCTCGACGACACCAACCGAAGCAGGTGGTCGGCGGAGATGGTCATCATCCGCCGCGCCTGCCTCAAGCTGGCCCGCACCTGATCCCTGGTAGCCACTCCCGAGGTGAGATCGGCTCGGGTCCGGTCCAGCAAGGTGATGAGTTCATCCACACCGCCACGTTCGGCCAGCCGGTCGAACACCAGGATCCCGGCGGCGCTGGTGGGATTGAACACGTAGCGCTGCTGATGCAGCTTGTCGAAATGCGGCAGCAACATGCCGAGCCGACAGAACAGCTCGAATCTACTCTGGAAGATCGCCTCATCGGCGACGTCACGGCACGCATGTGCTAGCTGTGCCCGCGTTAGGCCCCCGGTGGCATCCAACTCGCCGAATGCCTCGTAGACAGCCCTGGCTACATCCAGCGTCCCCGGTTGGTCGACGACCGCGCCCGCGTTCGCGGCGACCGGCGCCACCAGAGCCCTGACCCGCTCGAGAAGCCCATCAGGCTCTGGATCATCCTTGTCGAACAGCGAATTCATTTCCTGCACCCCCGAAGTGGTAACCCCGCAAAACTTTACAAAAAGACACCGACAACAATCGAGATCGCTGCCCCGGTCACCGGCGCTACGCCAGTGCCTGCAAGCCGCTGGCCAGGTAGGCCTGCACCAGCTCGTCAGGTTCGCCCAGCGTCAACCATCGAGCTGTGGATCCGGCAGCGCGGCGCTCCGCCCCCAGGACGTCGTCGACGGCTTCGTCCACGGCTTCGGTGACGGCGTGCAGGTGGCTGATCACCATGACGAGCCGGTCCCCGTCGGCCTGGGTGCGCAAGACACCCAAAGCGGGCTCCAGCGCAGTGGTGTCGAGGGTCGCGGAACCCTCGTCGAGGAACAGCGAACTGAGGCGTGGCCCGCTTCGGTAGTGCAGTTCGGCCAATGCCAGCGCCAGCGCGAGAGATGCCAGGAACCTCTCACCGCCGGACACCCGGTTCGCGTTGCGGACGCGCCCGACGGCTGGATCACCATCGAGGCACTCTTTCACAGCATGCAGCGGAAAAGTCCTGCACCCCATGCACATGCCAGCAAGAACCCTCAGCACGAACCACTCGATGCGGATGGGACTGCTGAAAGACTGGTAACAGGGGGTGCCAACCTCTAGCTGTTCAAGTCCGACTGACGGTAATCCAAGGGCGACGGTCAAATTCGGTCAACTCGACTCGACTGTGTCCAGCAATGAGCAATCTGAGGCAACGCCATCGACTCACACGATGTCCTCTGCTGCAATCACTTTCGAAGGCCACACCAACTCAGGAGGCAAGCATGTGGCAAGAGATCGGCAAGACCGTCCGGACGGCAATCAGCGACTGGGGGACGACCTGGCGGCTGGCGGTATGCGTCTGCGTGTTGACGTGCTCGGCAGTCGTGCTGACCTGGACAGGTGCGCTGTAGTTCAGACGTGGCACCGCGGGTGAAGGCAAGATGTACTCGATGAGCACCGAAGCACGGTTGGAGATCAGTCGGTTCGCCGCGGACCTCACCAAAGTGCGCCTTGCGGCTGGAAGTCCCAGCCACAAACGCATCCTCACGCTGGCAAGAGGGCAAGCGACAGCCGCCGTGAGCGTCAACACGTTGAGGAATGCCGAGCAAGGCAAGTGGTTACCGTCGATGGCGACCGTCATCACCTACATCCGGGGATGTTACGCAGCCGCGGCCGAATCAGGTGCGGAGGTCGACCAGTCACGGTTCTCGGTACCGGCCTGGCAGGAGCGGTGGACGCGACTCAAAGCGATCCACCACAGCGTGCCCGCCGCGGCGGGCGAACTTCATGCCCCAGCAGCCACGTCCACCGATCAACACGGCGATGCCACAGCACCCGGTAAGGCAGAGCGTCCGGGGCAGATCGGAATGTGGCTTCCAAACCTCGAAAACATGACCTACCTGCTGCTGGCCGACTCGAAGCAGTGGCGGTGGTTCTCTCTTGACGAGGTCGCGAAGCTGGGGGACCGTTTCGTCCTCGCAGGCCGACTTGACCAACCTTACGGAATCGCCGCGCTTCTAGCCATGCTGCGCACAGCCCATGCTGACGAACAGATCAGAACGCTGTTAAAGCTCGACCTCGTCGCGGGTGTCGCGGTGGATGACGCATCGAACGTCACGCTACTGCTAGAAGAGCTTGTGGAGACGGGAGCAGACGAGCAGGCCACGGTATTGGCGCGCCGTGCTGCAGCCTCAACTCCGTTGTCTGATCTCTACTGCATTAACGCGATGCTGGCCGTGCTGCGAAAAGCCAGTGCTCACAATGCGATTTCCGTGCTCCTGGAGCGAGATCCGGCCACGAGTACGCCGATCGACGATGGGTTCTACGTAGCCGAACTGTTGGGGCAATTGTGGGAGATCGGTGCTCATCAGCAGGCAATGAAGCTGGCAAACCGATCAGTCACAGGCGTCGAGTTCGGCGACCAGGGAGAGGGAGTCGCCGTCCTCGTGAGAGCCCTTCTAGAGATTGGCGCAGACAAACAGGCGGATGAGCTATCCTGCCGCCCCGACTTCCTCAAGGATGCGCTCGACTTCGCCAACTTTCTGTGGTCTCTTCGAGAGGTCGGCGCGGACAAACAGGTCGCAGCACTGCTTAAGCAGGACCTCGCCGCATCGATTTCTCTCGACGGCGACATCTCCGAATTGGTGAGGTCATACTGGGAGGCGGGCGCGGTGCAACAAGCCGCGACCCTCGTGAATCGCGCTGCTGCGAACGGCCAGGATTGGATTGTCGCACAGTTCGAGATTCTTTCCGGCGCAAAGCTCACCGCTGAGAGGTCCACGGCGACGAAATCTAACCAGGTTTGATCTAGGCGTTCTTCCGATTCGAGTTGGCCTGCATGATCAGCGGGTGCATCTCCGGCGCGATTTCGCTGTCGAGATAACCGATGCGGTTACCTCAGACGATGAGCGCCACCGGTTTCGACTCCAACGCACTGCCCGGTTCGGGGACGGCTTCGACGTCGAAGATGACTCAGTCAGGGATATTGTCCAGCACTGCGTGGTTGTTGGTGTCGATATCGGCCTCGGGCGAAATCGAGCCGTCTAGCCACAAATTATTTAGTTGACGGCGGTAGTCGCTCCCTTGCGGAATACACGGCTGGGCCTGGCCCTTGGTGGTCTCGGACTGGTTGCTCATCTTGGAGTGCACCTGCTCGACATAGCTGTGGCATACACCCCCATCGGATCACACGAGCCGTGGCGAGGAAGCCCACTCGATGCCGGCGCTGCGAGAACTCCGCACCCGCTACCCTCTGGCAGCACCGCCGAGTTGCGGCTGTGAATCACCGGTCAGCGATGCACCACCGTCTTCGCTGCGGCCCAAGAGCATGTCTGTGGTGCGGCGGATCTCTGCCTGCGCGGCCGGCATCTGCATCATCGCTTCGGTGGCGCGACGGGTTATTTCATCTGTGTCCGCACGTCCCTGGAGCACCATGTCGGCGGCGGCCCGGCGGATCGCCTCCCGGCCGACGGGCGAGTGCACTATCTCGGTAGCGACTCGGTCGATCGCCTTCTGCGCCGCAGGTGTCTGTATAAACTCGTCAGCGGTACGTTTAACGATGTCGGCCTTCGCCTCAGAGGTTGGCATCTGGCTCATGAGCCGCTGGACTTCCGCCCAGAGACGAGACTTGTTGTCGAAGGGCCCAGCGTCGTTCAGAAGCTGGCGAATCTGCTGTGAAATTTGATCTCGGTGGATCTGGTCTCGCCGTGCTGCCTCTGGATCTGGCCACAGCTGTCGCATGGGGTCATCGGGAAGCGCCGTGGCAGAACTAAGCGTCAGCGTGACCTCGCCCTTGGAATCCAGCGTGAGGGCACCACTGAACGCGAGGTCTTTCTGATCGACGGCGAGGTCATCGTCACGGTTGGTGCGGACGTAGACCGTCGAGGCTGTGACAACGAACCGAGAGGTCCAGCCGCCTTCTTTCAGCCGGGCTCCTTCGTAGAACTGCCACGTGTCGACTACCGGACGAGCAGTAGTAACCAGACCCGACATTGCGCTCGGGTCCAACGCCGCTTTCTGGGGATCGAGCTGTATACCACGTGACTCTCGCTCGAAGACCTCCGTGAGCGTTTCGAAGCCGAGTTCATCGATCTGGCGACGGACCTCCGCAGGATCTACAGGCGCGAACTGTGCAGCGAGGTGCTGATCGATCCGATCGGCCGAAGCCACGTAGAACACCCGCTCCGACAAACCCTTCTCATCGAGCTCGGCGCGGAGATCGCGGTGGAAGGCCAGCGGGCACTCATCCACCTTCGGATTGGCTGGACCGAAGTCCCGGTGGTTCTCGCTGACGAACCAAACTTCCTGATCTGGGTTCGCGAGTGCGATGTCGATGACGGTCAGCCAGATGACGCTGTCGCGGAAGCAATCTTTGCTTTGGTTTGCGAACGGGGCGCGGCCGGCGATAGCCCGACGGACCATCGCTGTGGCATCGATCGACGGCGGTAAGGCCACTGTGGCGCCGATGTTGGCGATCCTTTCGCGCAGGGTCTCCTCGTACGAGTCGATCTGTTCGCGGATCCGGGCCCTCATCGTCGCCTGGTCTTCGTGTAGGTCGAACTCGCCAACCTTCAAAGCGTCGACCTTGTCGAGTTCGGATTGCCAGACACGGCGCACGACATTCACAGTCTCGAGCAGTGCAACTTCGGGGACTACGAGCTGTAGACCCCAGTCGGCACGGTGGTCGACAAGGGACTGCCATGCCTTGTTCCGCAGACGAGGAGACTTCGCCAGAATGCAGGCGTCAACAACGATGATCGTCACCTCAAGATTGTCGCCTGTGTGACGAAACTGGCCTAACCGGAGAGGGATTGGATGTCCGAATCAGGGAGAGCTGCGGTCGAGCGCTCACCAATAGATAACTCACAAGTTGGAAAGTCGCTGCAGGTCTCCGGACCTGGGCGGTCGGCGACTCGGGCCGCCTGCTTGTGGCCGCGGTAGACCGGCCCGGTGGTCACGGGCTGCTGCACGGAGAGTGACGCCGTGCCCTGCCCCACTGGGGGGCTTCCAGCTTGACCTGCCCCACCTGTTGGGTTCCAGCGTGACCTATCCACGCAGCAGCCTGCTGGGCGAAGACTCACCCAGCAGCAGGGCCAACCGCTACCTCCCGATCGCGCGATGGAGAGCGGCCCAGCAAACGGCGGTACCATCCGCCTATAACTGATAGTCGGCTTCGATCACCAGCTGACCATCCGATAACCGCAAGTCGTCCCCGTTCCCATGTTCGACACGCCCCGCCCTGGGCACGACGAATACGGGATCTGTGAACCGATCCGTGCGGGCGCACCGCAATCGTCAGACCGGATGGTTACCCACGATGACCAGACATTTTCCAGTTGCCCATGTTTGGGCGTCCTGCCGAGCGCCGGCACCTGCGACTCTCGCTGAATCCTCGCCGCGACAACTGAATTCATCGGAAGGACCTACACCTTCTCGACTTCCTGCCCGCTGCTGTCGGCCGAAAGATGCGGCAGGCCGGACGCATGAGATCGGCAGGCAACTGGCGATTACCCGATCGAGTCGAGATTTCCGCCCTTCCGGCGGAACATCGGGCATCCGCGACGGCCGGGCCGCGCGACAGCTGGCCGGTCTGGTAGGAATCCGGTCTGGTAGGAATCCTGTGCGTGGACGTCGGTGCCGGCTTGCCGCAGGACATTGATGACGAGAAGGGTACGGGCTGACTTCCAGCCCTCAGTCGCTTCAGGTCGCACGACAAATCCGTTGTAGTGCTGACACTTCGGACGTTGATGGGGCAAGATGGAACGAATCGTCGTCGCAGGTACCGAACCAATGGTAAGCCGGTCGAGCAGTCGGATGTGGTGGAGCGGAGGCGCGGGTGCTGAGTGTCCCGTCGTTCGAAGCGGCTGAAAACTCTGCGGCCCAACACATGCGCGCTCTCGGATTCCCCGATGCCAAGGTCACACCCCGCGGAGCCGATGGCGGGATCGACGTGACCAGTTCGCGGGCAATCGCTCAGGTTAAATGGCACATCTCCCCTACGGGCCGCCCCGATGTCCAAAAGCTGTACGGCGCCCGCGGGCGCAGGCATCACCTTGAGATGCTGTTCTTCTCCGCTAGCGGGTACACAGCCCAGGCAGTCGAGTGTGCCAACGAGCTCAAGGTCGCACTCTTCACCATTGACCAAAACAACGGGCTCATACCGCGTAACAAGCCAGCCCAGACCATGATGGCACGTGAGCGGCGCGAACAAGTGCTACTGTTCGTGGTCTTCTGCTTGCTGGTGATCCTCACCGTAATTCGCGAATTCCCGAAGCTTTCGGCATCTATCGTCTCGGCGACAGGTTGGATTGCAGGCGTGACACTGCTTATCCAGGGGCAAGACGCCCCTGCAACATTTTGGATGGTCCTCGGGGTCATCGGCCTCGGGTCCCTGATCATCCGCATTGCCTTGGATTCACGCCGAAACGCTTCCGGACTACAAAGATTCTGACCGGGATCGATCAGCATCAACCCCATCGGCGGCGAGGGTGTAGTGATCGCGGTGGCGTGCCCGGCCGTCCTGTGCGGAACACCTGACCTGGCAGGAAAGCCCTCGCCGGTCACAGCTAAGCCCTGTTGTCACACAAGGACCTGCCGCCACCCGGCGCGGCTCGCCCGCTGATCAGAAACGTGTCATCGCGGACTGGCGATGCAAGCGAAGAGATGGTCCCGAAAGCGAATCTAACTGGGTGCAGGGCGCTGGTGCTCGCCGCGCTCTCTCCTGCAGCTGCGTGGGCCAGGCATGAGATGCAATCCAGAAACGGAGACTCACGTTGATCACTGTGGACGGTCGCACCGACCCCGAGAAGTTGTTGGAGTTGCTCGCCAACGGTGCGGAAGACCGCGAGCTCGACTACAAGCGGTACCTGGACCTGTCGAGCGGGGCGGGAATGCACACCGTCGAGTTGGCCAAGGACTGCGCGGCGATGGCCGACCTCCCACGCGGCGGCTACATCGTCGTCGGCGCCGAAGACAATGGCGCTATCGCGGTCAATGCTTCTGACCCGCTCCAGAGCTTCGAGCAGGTGCGCGAAGTTTTCGGCCGGGGACAGCGCCCCGCGCCACAAACTCGAATGCGCCAACGCGCCCACCAACAGATGCGCATTCTTCCCCGCGCACCAGGCCGCGGGCGGGTTCGGCAGTTCGACCCAATCCCACTGCGTTTCCTCGCCAGGACGGTGCTCGATGATCGCGACATCGCGGCCCTTGGCCACGTGGCAGGGCTCGCAATGAGGCCGCAAGCCCAGCTGCCGGATGGCCAGGGTCAAGTACTGATAGGAGCCATCGAATCCGAGCTCAACCAGCTCGTCGAACAACGTCGATGCCCACAAACGCGGGTCGTCGGCCAACCGGATCCGGCAATAGTCCACAAATGGCTCGGTCACCCGAGGCGCTGTCCGTTTCCGGTGACCCGGGACACGCTCACCGTTCAGATGCGCCCGCACAGTCTTGCGGTTGACCCCTAGATGCCGAGCGATCCGTCTGCGGCGGCCATGGCCGCCTGCCACTCGTACAAGTCAGCTGTGTTGGCGCCCGCGTCGTCGTGTTGAGCAACAGCAGCGAGACTGTCGAGGTCATCGGCGCGAGTGGTCAGCGCCCACTGACGGAGGATCTCTGGAGTTGCCTCCATCAGCTCGGAGCCCCGCGAACCAACGGGTCCTGGGGTTGAATCCTCAAGCGGCACCCACCGGACTATACAGCTGGCCAGCCAGCCTCGTAGGGGATGTCGACGAGACGAGCACGAAGGCTCCAACGCTCTCGCCTGTAGAGCTTGACTGGCTGGCAAACACTTTGCGAACGACCAAGCGGCTAATTACTGGACGTCTTCGTAGGTCGTGATCAGTCAGCACCGCGAATCTTGGCGCGGTTCTCGTCGCTGTTGGCTGACATGGCATTTGGCAGGGCCAGCTAGATCGGTCCGATCTAGCCGGATCGGGTGTTTCGTTCGATATCGGCAAGCTTCGCGCGGGCGGCGTCCAAGCTGATCTGGAGTCTTTGGACTCCGCCGAGCCAGGGTCTGTCAGTCATCCGCGCAGAGGAGCCGCCCGTCGGCATTCTCGACTTCCTTGATCGCCAAGTGATGCTGCTATGCAGCGACCACAGGGGACAGCGGATGCACGCGTGCCCGGCTGGCTGTTCTCGGCGAATGTACTTTTCTGGCAGCGTTACTAGCGCTTGTGTTGACGCAGATAACAACTCCGGTGTGGGTGACGGCACTGGTCACTGGAGTCGCCCTTGGGTGGAGTCGGCTGCGCGTCGTGGACCGGCTGGCGGGCTCACGGCGCCGGTTCGAGTGGCGCGGATCCGTTGGGACGGACGTAGCATTGACTGCACCGGCTTTGGTTGACCCGCAGGGTTGATAGGTTCAGGCCGCGAGTAAATGCACCCAAACTGGGTGTCTTCCAAGCATTGACGGGCACCACGGCCGGACGCAATGCTTTACGCGTGGCGAGTAAACAAGATTGCGCACCGCATACCAGCGAGGACTCCCCCGAATCGACGCACGACCACAGAAATACGCTCCGCACGGGACCTCGGTCCGTGGAACGTCGCCACCTATCCACCGAAACCCGGTACTTTGCTCAAACGCATTACAGCGCAACGCACTTAAGCAAATCTGTAGCAGCGGGCGTCTGCCTCAGGGACGTGTCCGAAGGAGGCCAGAAACGAGAGAAATGTGTATGGTGATGGCATGTGCACACTAGCCGTGCACAGCTGCTGCAATTCCGGTGTACGACTCCCCCTCCGGACACCAGTGCTAACCCCACAGGGGGTGGCACCAACGATTGCGAGTTGCTGTTGGTGCTGGTAGCACACTTCTAAGGCCAAGGCTCGGTACAACCGGGCCTTATCGGCAGGATCTCCCGCAGCGAGCACTGCGCGGATGTCACCCAGCGAGTCGATCAACTTCCGGATCTCGTTTTCGGTGAGCCGATTGATCTTGGGCAGACTCTTCAACTCGGCTTGAGCTGCCGCTTTGTCCGCCTGTGCCGCGTTCATGGCCGTGACGAGGGCTTGCGGATCAACTCCTGCCTCGATGGCGGCGAGGTGACGCGCGAGTCGGGCATCAGCCTCCGTGATCCGTTGTCGAAGCGTTCGCCGCTGAACGTCGGTGTCATCGGTGTCTTGGGCGGCCAGAAGAGCCGCGATGGTCTTCTCGCGGTGATCGCGATCGAGCAGGCTCGCCAGCCAGCTGTCGATCGGCCCGACGACGACATCTTCGCGCAGGTTCACTGTCCGGGGATGGTCTTGCAGGACCGGACTGCCGGGGGCGATGGTCTTGGCGCGGCATCGGTAGTACACGGCGTCACGAACCAACTCCGCCTGCATCTTTCGACCACAGCCCGTGCAGCGTACGAGGCCGCTCAGTAGATACGGACGCAGACTACTGGATGCTCTGTTGCGTTCGAGCTTGGCGCGAGTGCGGTTGCCGCCGCCCGCCCGCTGGCGCCGCAGCAGTTGAGCCTGAGTGAAGATCTCTACCGAAATGATGGCCGGATGCGCGGGGCTTTTCGAGCGAACGATGCGATGGGTGGGCGAGCGCCGGAAACGCGTGATGTTACCGGCGGCAGCGTCGTCGGGATCGAGAAGTTCTTCGTGCTTGGTCCATCGCCCGAACACCGCATAGCCGGTATACCGGGGATTCTGGAGAATCGCGGCAACCGTTCCGGCCTGCCAACCGTCCTTGGCTCGATGCCGGTTCTGCTCCGGCCGATGCGCCGACGGACACGGCACACCCTCCCGATTCAGAGCGATGGCGATCGCCTTATCGCCACGGCCAACGAGGTAGTCACGAAAGATCCGTTGTACCACCGGGGCGGTACTCACATCGAGCGAAAGGATCCGCAGCTTCAACCCATCCGAAGCCCGATTAGGGTTCGGGTGCGGCGGGCCGTCCACCACCATGTACCCGTAGGGCGGTCGGCCTCCTTGGTGTCGACCTTCGTTGAGCACTTGAGCGTCCATGCTCGCTCGGGTGCGCTGCTGAACATGCTGGCGCTCGGACTCACTCAGCCCGCCGAGCATGCTCATCATCATCGAATGCGTGACATTGCGTGCGTCGAAACGCCCGCCGAGTTCCGGCACCCACACCTCCACTCCATGCGCTTGCAGGCGTGGCGCGACCAAACTGAACTGGTTGCCGAACCAGCACCGAGTGCCCTCACCGACAACGATGGCCGTCCACCCTCGGCCCGGATTTTTCAAGTCGGCCAGCAGCCGTGCGGCTTCCCGGCGGCGATGCCAGGGCACCGACCGCGACTGGCCGATGTCGAAGTAATCGGCGACGATCGACGCTTCGGACACGAACTTCTCCGCGTTGCCCCGCTGCCACCGATACGAGGTCTCCGGATCCTGATTGTCCTCGGTCGAGCAGCGCCCGTAGAACGCGAACCGTTGATCACCGGCGCTTTCGACGGTTTCGGGGACCAGTCCCAGCAGTTCGTCGAGGACGGCCCATTCGTTGGGTTCGGTCGGCATCGTAGTCCTTCTCGCCGGAGTGTTCGCGGGAATGTCGAAGCAGAAGCGCAAGCAGTGCCGTGGCCGCGTCGTCGGTCAGCGCGGGTGGGCTGTCGGGGCAAACCACTTCGATGATGCCAGGCTCGTCGCCTTCTCGGTTAACCCCCCGATTGCTGGCTTCAGTAGACATGCTCGGACCCCGAACTTTCAACCCCCTGCGCCGGGCTGAAGATGGCAGAACGCGCGCGATTGCCGCGGAAGGCTCGGCGCATGTCCGCCGAAAGGATGTGCGGACCACCCGCAGCAGCCCGCGGTCGTGAACCGATACCCGATGCCAGCCGATCGAGCGCCAAACACTCTGTCGTGCGGTATGTTACGGAAGAAGGCCAAGGATGCGGCCGAACCTCGTCACCACGACTGCGAGGCGCTCTCGGATAACTTGAACGAGCGCGGATATCAGCACCAACCAGTGGCGAGCCTACAAACTTGCGGCGCACTCGGCTGAAAGTAATGCAAGCTACGCCTGAAAGCGTTTCGAATTTCGCGCCAGTGCTTGCGATTCGGTAAACCGCAGCCCGCGACCCCATGATCGTACTGCGAACTCGCTTGGTCGGAAGGAAACAACACCAGCTCGGCAGCACGCGCGAGGGAAGCGATGAACCAGGCACGGACATGACAGTCTCCTGACGACCTGTCCGCCGATTCTCCCGCACCCAGGTTACCGGAACGACGGCTCCGCCGCCGTTGCCTCGGGTGCGCTCTCGTAGACGCCAGATGCACTGATCGTGTCGATGTCCTCAGTTCAGGCGCGCGGGCAGCAGTTCGGCGACGAGTTCCTCGACACGGACCTTGATCTCGTCGCGGATCGGGCGCACCGACTCGACGCCTTTGCCTGCGGGGTCCTCGAGTACCCAGTCGCGGTAGCTGACTCCGGGGAAGACTGGGCAGGTGTCGCCGCAGCCCATGGTGATGACGACGTCGGAGGCTTCGACGGCGTCGAAGGTGAGGATTTTGGGTGACTGGTCGGAGATGTCGATGTCGACGGATCCCGGCCCGATCCGCACCATGTCGCCGACCTGGGGTTCGCTTACCCCCGGACTCGCGCAAACCCCTCTGGTGTCACTCATAGGACTCGTGCATAACTGCTGTGTGGCGTGGTCTAGGCTGCTGTCCGCTCGACGGATCTTTTCCACCACCTACCGACACCGAAAGGCGCACATAGTGGTTCGTGGAAGACTTTTCGCTTCGATACTCGCGTTGACCGCCGCTGTACTGGTCAATGTGGCCGGGCCGGCCAGCGCAACGACCAGCATATGGATCG
Source organism: Nocardia sputi (assembly GCF_023501985.1). Lineage (NCBI taxonomy): Bacteria > Bacillati > Actinomycetota > Actinomycetes > Mycobacteriales > Nocardiaceae > Nocardia > Nocardia sputi. Next base: position 24,833 of record NZ_JAMFLC010000045.1, read on the forward strand.
GGAGAGCGTTCCCAGACGCACACGGCGACTACAGCTGGTGGGTCGTCGCCGAGATCACCTACATCTGCGAACCCGGCCAGGCCAACGCCCTGTGGGTCAAGGTCGAGTCCGAACGGTTCAAAAGCCCGGAAGGCCAACCCGTCCGTATGAAAGACGAGGCCCTGGATCGGGTGACCTGTGACGGCGAATCTCGGCAGACGAAGGTCAGGGTGCCATTGGGCTACGACTACGGCGAGGGCCCGAATCGCGCAGATGCTCACGACGGCGACGGCATTGAACTCATGACGTATTACTACGATGACCGTGCGGTCGAGATCACCGCCGCGTTCGCCTACCTGCCGCCTGACGCCGAGGACATGAGCCAGGTCGAGATCCATAAGGACACCACCGAGAACCGGACCCTGACTCTGACTCAGGAATAGTCCTCGGCCCGCAGCGGTCCGCACCGGACCGCTGCGCAGCGTGCGAGCTGAACGTGAGAACCGGCCAGATACTCTGGCCGGTTCTCGTTGTGTTCGGGGCCTCAGGCGTTGAGCTACCAGAACCAGGGTGCTTCTTCGCGCCGGAGTGCGTCGCGCGGTCGCCCGCTGTCCACCAGGATGTCGTCGACCCGGCGACTCATGTCGAGGTTATCCGGTCCGGACCACATGGCGAGTGGTTCGACCGTGAACCGGCCATCGAGTGCGAACCACAGGCACACATCCATGTACGGATGCAGGCCTCGTGCGTCCCGGAGCCGGTACGCGGCGGCGACACCGTGACCGCCGGCGCCCATGTTCACCTCCATGGTTCGGGCGTGCGGGGTATGGGCCGGGCGAATCCGAATTTTACTGAGTTCGACCGACCCACCGCGGGTCGAGTTCGTGCAGGCGGTTGCCGAACAGATCGACTCCCGCGGCAGCGGCAAGCGCGCCAGCGAGGTCGGAAAGGTCGGAGAGCACCCCCCTGGTCCCAGGGGTAGCCGTAGTATCGGCGAGTCCGGCGCGAGCCTGCTCGAACTCATGGCGAAGGCGCTAGAGCCCTCGGCCTGCAATGCGGCATGGAAGCGCTCCACCGGCACGTCCGACAGTCCCCCGGTGACCGGGTCCGGGACGATCCGGTCGACGTGCGGTCGCAGCAGTGGGTGGGGGCGAAACCTTCTGGCCTCAGGCGAGACCGATTCGCTGTCGGAGTTCGGGGCCGTGCTGGACGTAGTCGGTGTTAGCGGGCACGCCATCCTTGAAATCGGAGGGGACGAGCTGACGGACGATCGCCTTCTCCAGGCAGCGGAAGCACGCGTGGCCTTCCAGTCCCGAGCTCTTCCGCAACTCGTCGTGGACCATGTAGAGATCCGCGTCGGGACTCCGACACGCATCGCAGCGCAGGTCCATCTCGTACTGCGCCCACTCGTACCGGTGTCGTGCGCCGTTGTCCCACTCGATCTCGCGCCAACCTTGATCACCGCGAATGCGTGTGGGCCGAGCCTTGTGCGTATCGGCGTAGTCGACGGTGAGGTCGTTAATGGCCGACTCCACGTCGGCTGGCCCGAGATCCATTCTCTGTGCGTCGAACACCCTGTTGACCGCTCGGCTTCATGCCACGAAGCCCGCCGACCCGACCGGTGCCGGGCCGCTTCCGACGAACGCACACGCGCCGAGTGGCGTGCATTCGATGAGCGCGTGACGCATATCCGACAGACGCGTAGTCCCCAGTGGCGAAATCCCCCTGCTGTGGCTAGGTTTGTGCAGGTAGCGGCGATTTCGCGGCAACAGTTGAAACGGAACTGATCATTCTGCTAAGTTCTTTGCAGAACAGAACGAATCATTCCGTTCCGAATCCTAGGGAGAGACCATGACCGAGATCCACCCCTTTCGCATCGAGATCCCCCAGGCCGACCTCGACGATCTGAACTACCGGCTGACCCACGCGCGGTTCGCCGACGAACTGCCCGCCGAGAAGGTCGCGGGCAAGGTCGACCTCGGTATCCCGGTGCCGCCGGGCTGGGAATACGGCGTGCCGGGCGCGTTCGTCCGCCCGTTGATCCAGCGGTGGCGCGACGAGTTTGATTGGCGCGCGGTCGAGAAGAACCTCAACACGGTCCCGCACTTCCGCACCGAGATCGACGGACAGCACATCCACTTTGTGCACATCCGCTCGGCGAACCCCGAGGCGACCCCGCTGATGCTGACCCACGGGTGGCCGAGCTCCTTCGTCGAGTACCTCGGCTTGGTCGACAAGCTCACCGACGCGTTCCACCTGGTGATCCCGTCCTACCCCGGGTACGCCTTCTCCGGCCCGACCCGCGATATCGGCTGGACGCCGGAGCGGATGGCCGCCGCCTACGTCGAGCTGATGCGCCGCCTCGGGTACGAGCGCTACGGCGTGCACGGTAACGACGCGGGTGCGATCGTGACCCCGGAGATGGGCAGGCTGGCCCCGGACAACGTGATCGGCGTACACGTCAACCAGATCTTCGCCTTCCCCAGCGGCGATCCGGACGAGCTTGCGAACCTGAGCGAGCAGGACCGGGCGTTCATCGAGTTCGGCCAGAAGTTCCTTGAGCACTCCATCCACGACTTCAGCCAGCGGGCCCAGCCGCAGACCATTGCTGCGGGCCTCGCGGATTCCCCGGTCGGCCAGCTGACCTGGAGCAGCCAGCTCCTCGGCGCCCTCGACCCCGACGACCTCCTCATCAACGTCGCGATCTACTGGTTCACCAACACCGCGGCTTCCTCAGCCCGCTTCTACTACGAGAACGCCAAGGGCACCCACGCCACGGAGCCGACCACCGTCCCCATCGGCCTCGCCTCTTTCGGCTACGACTACAAGCCACCGCGCGCCCTCGCCGAACGCGACCATGCCAACATCGTCCAGTGGAACGAGTACAGCGAGGGTGGCCACTGGGCCGCCTATGAGGTCCCCGACCTGCTCGCTACCGACATCCGCAATTTCTTCGCCGAACTCGGCTGAGATTCCCGAACTCCGCTGAGCAAACCACCCACCTGGCCCCGATCCAAACCCGATCGGGGCCAAGGCGCCCCTTGGGGGCTCAGTCACTCGGATGGGCTTCTATGTCGACGTCAACCGCCATGACCGAGTTCGCGGTGGTACCCGAACAGCACGACGACGCCGTGAAAAGGACCGCGTCCGATAGGACAAGGGCTCCGAGTCCCCGCAGCGCAGCATCCCCGCCGGCGGCGGCTGGTGGGCCCACGGGAAAGGCGGTCCGAAAGCCCTCGCGTCCAAGCGCGTCGGCGCAGGGACAGGCCGGGTCGGCTACACCTACCTGCACACCGCGACAACGCGCTCACCTCCGCCGCCGCAGCGGTCACGGACCGGCAGGTGGTACTGACCACCACGAAGTTCGACCGGTTCGCGCGCAACATGGCCGAGGCCGGCGAGATCCTCACCAGTCTGCGCCAGCGAGATGTCCTGTTCGGGCTCGGCAGTCAGATCTACGACTGGGCCGACCCGTTCGGCAAACTGTTTCTGCAAACCCTCGCCATGGTCACCGAATTCGAGGCCAACCTCAACCACCTACGCACCCGCGAGGGCATGGCCAAGGCCCGCGCGAAGGGGCGCCTCAAGGGCAAACAGCCGAAACTGCCTCTGGCAGCACAGAAGACGATCCACCGCCGCTACCACGACCCCGACGACGATGCGAGCCTGGCCGACCTCGCCCAGGAATACAGCGTCGGCCGCTCCACCATCCACCGCATCATCAGCGGCACCGCACCCCGGGCGTAGCGCTCATGCACCTGGTGACACGTTTCTTACGGTCGCCCCCGCTCGTGGAATCCGTGCTCGCGGACAGCCCCGGCCGCTACCCGTTCAGCGTCCGGGTCGAGACGCTGGTACCTGCTCCGCCGGGGTGATCCGCCGATGTAATGGCTAGGCAAAGCGGTGCAAGGAGGTTGGGCTCGGAAAGGGCTTGCGCTCCAATGTTTGCGTCGTACCTACGCCTCGCTCGCCGAAACAGGACCGACTCTCGCATTCAGCGTCCGCGCGAGAGCTTTTTGGGCATTGATCATGCGGCGCGGGACGGGGCGTATCGGTAGACCACCGAGGTACTCGTGGAGGTGGATCGGCCAGCGCCTCGCCATGCATGCCCGACGCCATGCGACGAGGATGTCTGCGACGTCGAAGGGAAGGTAAGGATTTTCCCCGATCCCTTCCAGGAATTGCAGATCCGGCAAGGTCAGCACAGCGGGGGCAAGGATCCTGCCATCGAATTCTTCGAGATGTGGACGGCGGCGCAGCTGTAGGTCCAGATCGGTGGTGTCCAGATTTGGTACTCCGCCGTCAGGAACTATGACCAACGGCACGAAGACTGCGGATTTGGAGACCCCGAAGGCGGATCCGCTGGTGTAGAGCTTGCGGATCGTTTTGGCTACCTGGTTGAACTTTCCGTCGTCACCGGAGAAGGTCTGGATGATGTCGGCGGCGTAGTCCTCCACCGAACCGAGGCCCTGCACAAGCGCGGCATCGAGATGGTGGTTTGTGGCATCGATGACAAAGCAGTGTTGACCTGCGGGAATCACCCAGTCGCACGCAGACGCCAGTGCGCTCTTGTTCTCGGTCCAGGCCGTCTGTAGCTCGGCTTCGTGAACGAGGCGCTTCATCTTCCTGCTGCTTTTGACGATGATCGACAAGGAATCACCGACTGACCGTTCGAAAGCGTGGTTCATTCCGTGGCTGAATGCCTCTGCCGCCGAGCCGGAGACAGGCTGGCGGCGCTTGTGGCTCGGCAGGCCCATGAAAGTCGGCCAGTACAGCAGCGAGCCGAAGAAACGGTCGATTCCCCATTGGTATCGCAGCAGCACAGTATCGGTCGACAGTCGCAGAAACGGGTACTGAGTCATCGTGTAGCGCTGCCACGGCGTCCGGCCGTGCCGGTGATCAGCTATGAGCTTCGCTCGATACTCAGCCGGCGGTAGCGACATGTCCTCGATGCAGAACGACACTACGCTCTCAGTCGCGCCTGCAGAGATGAGGTCCGCGCGGGAGAATTCGACCTGTCCGGTCTTGGCTCGCTTGGCGATGATCTGACCGAGCGCGAGTAGATCGAGCAGTTCGAGACCGTTCGCCCTGGTGGCCTGTCCCCGGTGAATGAGACCGCCTGGAACTAGAGTTCCGTTGGCCCTGGTGAGGGGCTGGAAGGGACACTGAGAACCATGGCTGGACGTAAGCGGCATTCCGCCGAAGAGATCGTGCGGAA
>NZ_JAMFLC010000046.1:0-28119 GCF_023501985.1 Nocardia sputi
CAACGCACCGACGCACTCGGAATCTGGAACATCCACTACAACTACCATCGACCCCACACTGCCGCCGGAAACCGGCCCCCAGCCAGCCGCCTCCACACCGGCGTCACCAACGTCACGGCCTCATACACCTAACTCACCCAGGTTCGTCACCGTGATAGTCGCGGGAACGGCGTCCGCGGAACGCAGCCGGGCGGTGCGAGCACGGGCGACCACGCCACGCAGTGCGTCCATCATGGCCGGTGGAGCGAGTGCGCCGGCGTCCGGGATGGTGGGCACCATGATTCCGCCGCCCCGCAGCGACACCACAACGCCGAGATGCACGTCGGATGCCGGACGGAACTCGTCATCGAGCCAGTGTCCGTTGAGATCCGGCACCGCGCGCGCCGCCCGCGCCGTAGCACACAGCAGCAGAGCGGAGGACAGCATGCGCGCGGTGACGGGTGCGCGCCGGTTCGTGTCCTCCAGCCAGCGCAGTGCGGCGTCCATATCGATGGTGCTGGACAGGTAGTAGTGCGGTACCGTCCGCTTCGACCTGGTCATGGCCGCCGCGATCACCTTGCGTATTGCGACGGGATCATGTTGCGCTGCTTCGGCAGTGCGCTCACGTGTCTGTCCAGCGGGCGGTGCGGGCGCGGATTCCGCTGCGGGAGAGGCAGTTCCGGGGCCGACTCCGGCGGTTCGTACATCGCGAGCGCGCACTGCACCGGCCGGGCCGGTGCCCGAGACGTTCGCCAGATCGACTCCTGATCCGGAGGCCAGCCGACGCGCGTAGCCGGACGCCCGCGCCACCTCGGTTCGTAGCGACGGACCTTCGGGTGCGTCGAATCCCTCCTGAGGCTTCGTTCGCTCCTGGAGCGGCATCTGCTCGTCGAGACCGGCGGCAACATGTTGCGGCGTCGCGCGCTCACCGGCGGAGATGACAGCCTCCACATCCGCGCGCACGATCCGCCCACCTGGCCCCGACCCGTGCAGTGTCGCCAGATCGATGCCCGCCTCCTGTGCCAGTCGCCGGATCAGCGGTGTGGCACGAGAACCGTCTTCCTGTGCGCCATCCGGACCAAGTGCCTGCTCACCGTGGGCCGGTTGCACCGGTTCGGTCCCCGGCTGTGTGTTCGCGGCCGGTACAGCGGTTCGGGCCCCGCCGGCCTCGCCGGGCTGGCGCATTGCGGGTTCTATCGTGGCCAGCGGGGTGCCCACCGGCACCGTCTTTACTTCCGGTACCAGGATCGTCCCGACGACGCCGTCATCGAAGCATTCGATCTCGATCGCGGCCTTGGTGGTGTCCACCTCCGCAACCACGTCTCCCTTGTGCACCACATCTCCTGGATGTACGAGCCAGTGCAGCAGTGTGCCCTCGACCATGTCGGCGCCCAGCGAGGGCATCTGGAACTCGGTCACTCAGCTCACCGCCGTCCGCGCCGCGTCGACGACAGCCTCCACCCGCGGCAGCGCCGCCTCCTCCAGCTGCCGCGCATACGGAATCGGCACCTCTGCGGTACAGACCCGCGCGATCGGGGCGTCGAGGTCGAAATAAGCGTATTCGGCTGCGCGGGCGGCTATTTCCGCCGCAATACCGACACTGCGCCAGCACTCGTCGACGATCACCAGGCGATGTGTGCGCGCCACCGAGTCGAGCACCGTGGTTTGATCCAGTGGCCGCAAACTGCGCAGATCAATCACTTCCGCGGAAACTCCTTCGCCGGCGAGCAGTTCGGCGGCTGACTCGGCGATCGACAGAGTCCCGCCGAACGCGACGACAGTGACATCGGTCCCCGCCCGCCGCAGCGCCGCATGGTCGATGTCCACCGGCTCCGCGTCCGGAGGCAACTCGCCCTCGCTGTTGTACAACGCGATCGGTTCGAAGATCACGACCGGGTCCGGATCCTGCAGCGCGGTCCACAGCATCCCGCGAGCGTCCGGCACGGTGGCCGGTGAAACCACGCGAAGTCCCGGGATGTGCGCGTAAAAGGCTTCCAGGCTGTGCGAATGCTGGGCAGCCAATTGACGGCCAGCGCCCGTCGCCATCCGGATCACCAAGGGCACGCCGAGCTGACCACCCGACATGTGCCGCAACGTCGCGGCGTTGTTGAGGATCTGGTCCAGCGCGAGCAAGCTGAAATTGCCGGTCATGATCTCGACGATCGGCCGCATACCACCCAACGCCGCGCCGATGCCCGCGCCGACGAACGCGGATTCGCTCAAGGGAGTGTCGCGGATCCGGTTCGGTCCATACTCCTCGAGCAAGCCGCGACTGACCCCGAAGCAGCCGCCGTAGGCGCCGACGTCCTCCCCCATCAGGAAGGTGCGGTCATCGCGATCCAGCGCTTCTCGCAGCGCTTCGCGCACCGCCTCGCGGTAGGTGATCATGGTCGCTCCGCGTACACGTGCCGGGTCAGGTCGGCAACCTCCTCCAGCGGCCCCTCCTCGGCCTCGGCGATCGCGTCGTCCAACTCGGCGTCGACCTCGGCCTGAAGGGCGGAGAGGGCCTGCTCGTCGAGCGCTCCCGACGCCTGCAATTCGGCGGACAGACGCGGGATCGGATCGCGTTTCTTCCACAGCTCGATCTCAGCTTTGTCCCGGTAGCGATCGGCGTCGTAGAGCGAGTGGGCGCGGAACCGATAGGTTCGCAATTCCAGGAAGCAGGGTCCGCTGCCCCCGCGAATGGATTCCACCGCCCGTCGGGTGGCCGCCGCGACTGCCTCGGGGTCCATGCCGTCGACGGGCCAGGCAGCCAAACCGTAGCTGGAGGCGCGCAGCGCCAGATCGGTGACCGCGTGCTCACGGTGCAGCGCAGTCCCCATCGCGCAACGGTTTTTCTCACATGCGAACAGGACTGGAAGCCGCCACAGTGCGGCCAGGTTCAAGCATTCGTGAAACTCGCCCTCGGCCGCGGCGCCGTCACCGAACAGGCACACTGTCACCCCTGGACGGTTTCGCATGGCATCGGCCAGGGCCAGCCCGACCGCTAGCGGCAGCCCACCAGCGACGATCGCGTTGCCGCCGAAGAAGCGCCGTCCGGCATCGAACAGATGCATGGAGCCGCCGCGACCGCCGCTGCACCCGGACACCCGTCCGAACATCTCGGACATCAATGCCGCCATCGGAATGCCGCGAGCGAGTGCGTGCCCGTGTTCCCGATAAGTGGACACCACCGCGTCCTCGGCGCCGATCTGCCGCAGCAGACCGGCCGCGACAGCTTCCTCGCCCACGTACAAGTGCAGGAAACCTTGGATCTTCTCGGCGCTGTAGAGCTGCACGCAGCGCTCCTCGAATCGCCGGATGCGGATCATCTGCCGCAGCAATTCGATCCGTTCCGCGGCAGCCAAAGGCAGGCGGTCGCCGAGATGATCCGGCAGCTCGATGGTGGTCACGGCGTGCCCTCCAAAGTCGACACGTCGCCCTCGGGCAATCCTTGTTCGCGGGCCTTCAGCAGTCGGCGCATCACCTTTCCGCTGCGGGTGTGTGGCAGGCTCTCGGCAAAGGAGATCTCCTTGGGTGCCACCGCGCCCAGTGCCCGACGGCCGAACGCGAGCAGCTCGGCCCGCAGCGCTTCGGAGGCGACGTAGTGCGGCCGCAACAGCACGAATGCCTTCACCAGCTCTCCGGCCACGGGATCGGGAGTGCCGATCACGCCCACCTCGGCGACCGCGGGGTGTGTCATCAGCGCACTCTCGACCTCGAACGGTCCGACCAGATGCCCTGCCGACTTGATCACGTCGTCTGCTCGGCCGACGAACCAGTAGTAGCCGTCGGCGTCACGGCGGGCGAGGTCGCCGGACAGATACCAGCCGTCGGCGAATGCCCTTGCGTACCTTTCGGGTTGACCCCAGTAGTCGCGGAACATCGACGGCCATCCCGCCCGTAGCGCGAGTTCACCGATCTCGCCGGTTTCGGCATACTGAACGTCCCCGTCTGTGATCACCGCCCGGTCGTCCGGTCCGCGGCGTAGAATCGTGGCCTCGATTCCGGGCAGCGGCTGTCCCATAGAGCCTGGTCGCACTTGCTCGGACGCGAAGTTGGCAATCATGATGGCGCCGGTCTCGGTCTGCCACCAGTTGTCGTGCACCGGCTTGCCCAGGACCTGTTGGCCCCACACGACGACCTCCGGGTTCAGCGGCTCACCGACACTGGCGACAAACCGCAGGCGGGAAAGATCGGTGCCGGGCGGCAGCGCGTCTCCGCGGCGCATGAGCATGCGCAGTGCGGTGGGCGCGGTGTACCAAACCGAAACTTCTTCCCTGGAGAGGACGGCGTACCAGTGCAGGGCGTCGAAGTCTGCTTCGTCGGTGATCACGGTGGCGCCCAGGCTCAACGGCGCGATCACCCCGTAGGACATGCCGGTTACCCACCCCGGATCCGCTGTACACCAGAATACGTCTCGGGGCCGCAGATCCAGCGCGTAGCGTGCCGTGATCCGGTGCGCGAGGACCGCACCGTGTACATGTACCGCACCTTTCGGTTTTCCGGTGGTCCCGCTGGTGAAATGCAGTAGCGCGGCGTCATCGGGGCGAGTTCGCACGATCGGGAATTCGGCGTCGACGGCCACCATGGCCAGCGCCAAGTCGATGACGTCACCTTCCGGCTCGCCATCCGGTTGCGCGTCGGTGATCAGTACGTGCCGTAGAGCCGGCAGCCCGTCCCGGATAGGCGCGACTTTGCGCCGGTAGAGGCCGGTCGTCGTGACCAGGGTCGTAGCCTGGGAGATATCGAGGCGTTGCCGTATCGGCTCCGGTCCGAAAGCGGAGAACAGGGGCGACACGACGCAACCGGCCTTCCACGCACCCAGGGCCGCGACGTACAGTTCGGGGGTGCGGCCCAGCAAGATGCACACCCGTTCGCCCGGGCCCACACCCAGACCGTGCAGCATGGCAGCGAATCGATTGCTCAAATCCGCCAGGTCGGCATAGGTCAAGGTGGAGCGTTCACCGGTCGCGCGCAGCGAGCGCAAGGCGGTGGCGTTGGCCAGGGACGTGCCCAGGTGACGGTCTACCGCCTCGTAGGCAATGTTCACTCCCCCACCTGGTAGTCCCGCCAAATCTGATTGCGCCGCCGCCCAGTCGAATACTCGGTAGGACATCCGATAATCGTTCAGATTCGCGTCGACCCGTTCGATCGGAGACTTCTCGATCGGCTTCCAATGCGTCGGCTCGTACTTGGATGCGTCGTGGCTCACAGTCTTCATTTCGGCCTCCGTGATCCAGTCAACGATGGGTGTGCACTTCTCCGGCAGGGCGTAAAGACCTTCCCTGGTGGTGACCTCCGTCGTTTCCGGCGTCGATGGCGGTAGGACCCCCAGAGCGGGACTTTCGCCCCTGTGCGGCGGAAGCCTGGCGGAGGGACGCTCATCGCATGACGCGAACCGAGGAGGCTGCGATGGAATACCAGGTGGCCCTGATCGAGTCGGCACCGGAGGTAGTGCTGCGGGTGCCCCGCGAAATCCGTCCGAACCCGAATCTGCTCGGCGCGGACATCGCCGAGGGAATGCGGGAGGTGACCCGGATCGTGCAGAGTGCGGGATTGACTGCCAGCGGCGCGCCGACGATCACGTTCTCCCAGGATCTGCCTATCGACGAGGCGATCGCGGTGGAATTCGGCGTCCCGGTGGAACCTGCGCCCACCCTCGGGCCAAGCTCCGGCGCCCAGGTGATCCTCCTGCCCGGCACCCTGGTCGCCCGCACCTGCCATCGTGGCAGCTACCGCGACCTCGGCGCGGCCTATCAGGCGCTACGACAGTGGTTGCGCGACGCGAATTATCAGCCGATCGGTCCACCCACCGAGGCGTATCTGATCGGCCCGGACGAGGTCTCGGATGCTCGGCGACTGCTGACCGAGATCCGATTGCCGGTCGCTCCTGCCACGACCATCGAGGCCAACCTCGACGCGCCGTTCGACATCGCCGTCGAACGCACCAGGGAGGCGCTGCAGCGCCACGGGCTCATCGTGACCGCCGAAGTGGACATGCAGGCAACACTGCGCGAGACGATCGGCGAGCGCATCGAGAACTACCTGGTTCTGGACGTTTGCGATCCTCGGCTGACCTTCCGCGCGCTGACCGCCGACCGGCAGTCCGGCCTGGTGACCTCGTGCCGTGTGGTGGTGCGCTCGCTCGACGACGGCACCGTGGTCGAGGCCATCGATCCCGATGTGCTGGCTCCCGTCACCGCGGGATGGGAGCTACCCCCGGTCGCCGGTGACGTACGGCGGCGGCTCCTGGGCGCCTTGGACAGCCTCCGAGACGCGGCGCCGGCATCCACGTGACCGACCTGGTCGAGCCGGAATCGGATCTGAGGATCGATCCCACCGAGCGGATCGATCTGCTGCTACGCGATCTGCGCGGCAGCCGCTCCGGACTCACCGCTCGCGAGGCCGAACGGCGTCTTGTCCATTATGGACCGAACATGCTGCGGCGACGAGGCCGGCGGAGCTGGCAACGGGATCTGGCTCGCCAGCTCACCCACCCGCTGGCGCTGTTGCTGTGGGCCGCGGCCGGTCTCGCCGGGGTGGTCGGCATCGTCCCGGTCGCGATCGCGATCGTCGTCGTCATCGTGATCAACGCGGCGTTTGCGTTCGCCCAGGAACGGCACGCCGAGCAGGCGGTGGAGGCACTGGCCGCCTATCTGCCGATACGAGCGCAAGTCGTGCGTGACAGCCAGGTCACCGAGGTCGAGGCGACCGGTGTCGTGCCAGGAGATGTCCTTGTCATCGCCGAAGGCGACCGAATCTGCGCGGACGCGCGCCTGCTCACCGGCGGTGTCGAGGTGGATCTGTCGGAACTGACCGGGGAGTCGATGCCGGTCTACCGAAGCGCCGACGCTGTCGATGCCGGGGTGCCGCTGGCGCAGGCCCGCGAACTGGTCTTCAGCGGCACCTCCTGCACCGAGGGCGAGGCACGCGGCATCGTTTTCGCCACCGGAATGCACACCGAACTCGGCCGCATCGCCGCGCTGTCGGAACGAGTCGAGCGAGACGAGAGTCCCCTCGAACACCAAGTGCGCCGCGTCGCCTGGCTGATCGCGTTGATCTCCGTTCTGCTCGCGGCGGCGTTCATCCCGCTGGCGATGCTCGGGGCTGGGCTGTCCCCGATCAACTCCGTGATCTTCGCGATCGCTCTGCTGGTGAGCAACGTCCCGGAAGGGCTGCTGCCGGTGATCACACTGGCGCTGGCGATCGGGGTGCGGGAGCTGGCGCGCCGCGGCGCCGTGGTCAAACGTCTCAGCGCCGTGGAGACCCTCGGTTCCACCGATGTGATCTGCACCGACAAGACCGGCACCCTCACCGAGAACCGCATGCGGGTTGTCACGATCGATACCACCACTGGAACTCACGACCCTTATGCCGCACCCGGAAAGCGCGATCCCACCCTGGCCGACCTCGCCAAAGCGATCGTCGCTTGCAACAATGCGCGTCTCGCCGACGACACCGGGCCCGCCGTCGGCGACCCCACCGAGCTGGCACTGCTCGAGGCGGCCTCAGTTCTCGGGGAGCAGGTCCGGCCCGAGGAGCGGGAGCGATTCCGACAGCGTCTGTTCCACTTCGACCCGGTACACAAACGGATGTCGACTCTCGATTCCGACGAGACCGGTCGGCTGCACGTGCACACCAAAGGAGCGCCGGAATCGCTGCTGCCACTGTGCACCGCCGAACTCGGCATCGAGGGAGGCATCCGCCCTCTGCATCCGCACCGCCGCGAGCAGCTCACCGAACTCGTCGACGCCCGCGCCCGCCGAGGTCTGCGGATGCTGGCTGTCGCCGCGCGCGACCTCGCCGGTTCCGCAGCGCCACTGAACCGGCAGCAAGCGGAAAAGGATCTGGTCCTGCTCGGCTTGGTAGCGATGGAGGACCCGCCGCGGCCCGAGATTGCCGAGGCGGTGCAGCTGTGCCACGGCGCGGGTATCCGCATCATCGTCATCACCGGCGATCACGGGCTGACCGCGGCGGCCGTCGCCGGCCAGATCGGTATAACGCGCGGTACGCCAACCGTGATCACCGGTACGGAATTGGAACGGATGAGCGAGGACGAACTCGACGAACTGCTGGCGGGGCAGGCCGAACTCATCTTCGCTCGCTCGTCCCCTGAGGCCAAACTGCGCATCGCCGACGCACTACGCGCCGCTGGACACGTCGTGGCCATGACAGGTGACGGCGTCAACGACGCACCAGCCCTGCGGCGCGCCGACATCGGTGTCGCGATGGGCCGCTCGGGCACCGACGTGGCCCGTGAGGCCGCCACCATGGTGCTCACCGACGACAACTTCGCCACCATCACCTCGGCCATCCAGGCCGGTAGGCGGGTCTACGACAACATCCGGAAGTTCATCTGCTACATCTTCGCTCACACCACCCCTGAGGTGACGCCGCTACTGGTGTTCGCACTCTCCGGCGGAGCGGTCCCACTGCCGCTGACCGTGATGCAGCTACTGGCGTTCGACGTCGGCACCGAGACGCTGCCTGCGTTGGCGCTCGGACGGGAAGCGGCCGAGCCCGGTCTGATGCAACGGCCGCCCCGCAAACGCAGCGAGTCGGTGATCCGCACGCCCATGCTGCTACGCGCCTGGCTGTTCCTCGGAGTAATCGCCGCGGTCCTGGCCATGGCAGGGTTCTTCTTCGTGCTGCTGCAGGGTGGCTGGCACCTGGGCGACCCCACCGGTCCCGGCACGCCGCTGCACCATACCTACCAGCAGGCGACCACAATGACCTTCTTCGGTATGGTCGCCGGCCAGATCGGCACCGCGTTCGCCGCACGAACCGACCGTGCCTCACTCCGCTCGATCGGCGTCCTGTCCAATCCCTTGCTGTTGTGGGGTATCGCCTTCGAACTCGCCCTCGCCGCGATCATCATCTACGTCCCGGTGATGCAGAGCCTGCTCGGGACAGCCGCGCTGACGCCCGCCATGCTCGCGTTCACATTGCCGTACCCGTTCATCGTGTGGGGCGCCGACGAACTGCGGCGCTGGCTGCTGCGCCGCCGCGCGGCCGTGCCGAATCACGCGTGAGCATTCGCCTGCACGAGGGGTCCGCATTCTTCCGGCCCGGCTCGGCACGGGACTGCCGCCAATCGCTGTGACCATGGTCCCCACGGCCCGGGCACGAGGCCTCTCACCGAGCCGGAACTACACGAGGAGGCTTTTCGACATGGACCAGGACAAACACCGCATCGCGGTCGTCTACGCGACCGAACAGGGATCGACCCGTGACATCGCCGAATTCATCAGCACCGAGCTGTCGGGTCGCGACACGATCGTCGAACTGGCCGATATCGACCACGCGCCCGATCTGTCCCGATTCGACACCCTCGTGCTGGGCAGCGCAGTACACAACATGAAGTTCCTGCCTTCCGCCGCCGACTACGTGCACGCCCACCACGACGAATTGGCGCAACGGGACGTATGGCTCTTCAGCGTGGGGCTCGCCCCGGCACTGCGCGGCCCGATCGGCCGCCGCCTCGGCCGGATCGTCCCGAGGAAAATCGCCGCTCTGCGCGATTCGATCCAGGCGCACGACTACCGGGCGTTCGCCGGACGGTACGACAGTGACGGCATTTCACTGCGGACTCGACTCCTTTACCGGCTATTGGGCAAAGGACGCTACGGGGACCTGCGTGACTGGGCAGCGGTCCGTTCGTGGGCGGACACCATCGCCCGAAGTCTGCGGCTGCCACCAGCCCGCTCCACCACGGTCCAGCCGTGAGAGGCGCACACCATGAGCCATCACCGCGACCCCGTCGCGCCGGCAGCCCCCACCGCATGCGATTGGCTGCGCACCATCGCCGATGGACGTGCCACCGAGCAGCGGGGCCTTCCGCTCCCAGGCGGGAACCGCTGACCGGGTTCGCGGGCAGGGCCCAACGGGACGAACCAGGGGACCTTCGGCCGTGGTGAATGCCGGCGGTACTGAGCGAGGCTGACAACAGACGCGACGTTCGAAGTACGACCGATCGGAGCCGTTATGGGCGATTACGTGGCCGACCTCGGTGACCTGCGGCTGGCCGATGCCGACCGTGCCGGAGGCAAGGGGGCGAATCTCGGTGAGCTGGTGGCGGCGCACCTGCCTGTGCCACCCGGGTACGCGATTCTCAAATCATGTTACGAGGAAGTGATCATCCACGGCCCGCACGGCGCCGAACTCGACACACTGCATGCCGAGGCGCTTCAGGCCGCGTCCGCGGGCGCTAACTCGGACGAACCGCGACTGGACGAGCTGTGCATCCGTATGCGAAAGCTCGTGCACCAGACACCGATGGCGGCAGGAGTGCACGACGCCGTGCTGGCCGCCTACCACCGGCTGGGCGATTCGGTTCCGGTCGCGGTGCGCTCGTCGGCGATCGGCGAGGACAGCGCGACCGCATCCTTCGCGGGAATGAATCTGTCGCGGACCAACATCCGCGGCGATGACCGATTGATGGATGCCATCGTCGACTGCTGGGCATCGCTGTTCACGCCCCGGGTACTCACCTATCGCGCCCGCCGCGAAATGTACGAACGCCCCGACATCGCGGTAGTGGTGCAGCGCATGGTGGCGGCCCGCAGGGCGGGCGTGGCATTCACCGCCGATCCGGCTACCGGCCGCAGGGATCGTGTGGTCGTCGAGGCGGCTCGTGGCCAAGGCGAGGTCGTTGTTTCCGGAGCCACCGAACCCGATACCTACATGCTCGACGCCAAGGGGCCCACGCTGATCGCCGCGCGTGCGGGCCATCAAAGCTTCGCCATCGTGTCCGGGCCCGACGGCGACCAGCGAATCGAGTTGAGCGACGACGAGGCGGCCGCTCAGGTACTCAGCGAGGACGAAGCGGTGTCGGTGGCCCGGACGGCTTTGCAGGTCCAGCAGCTGCACGGCGGCCGACCGCAAGACGTCGAATGGGCATTCGACGACCACCAGTTATGGCTGGTGCAGGCCCGGCCCATCACCACGCTCGCCGGGCATACC
This sequence comes from Nocardia sputi, assembly GCF_023501985.1. NCBI lineage: Bacteria > Bacillati > Actinomycetota > Actinomycetes > Mycobacteriales > Nocardiaceae > Nocardia > Nocardia sputi. The sequence continues at coordinate 10,924 of NZ_JAMFLC010000046.1, forward strand.
ACTGCAAAACCTCCGATACGCGAGCCTGCCCAGGCCCAGGTACTGCTGCGAGGTCTCGCGGCCGCCCCGGGCCGGGCCAGCGGCACCGTGCGCATCTTGCGTTCACCGGCGGAGGGCTCGGCACTGCGCGCCGGCGAAGTGCTCGTCGCGGCCATGACCAACCCAGACTGGTTGCCTACCATCTCGCGAGCTTCGGCCCTGGTCACCGACAGTGGCGGGATGACTTGTCATGCCGCGATCGTCGCGCGCGAGCTCGGTGTGCCGTGCGTGGTCGGCACTCGCACGGCGACCACGACCCTCACCGAGGGCGCGGTCGTCACGGTCGACGGATCCGCCGGCCAGATCCAGGCCGGGCGATCGGGACCGGCGCGGGCCGAACCTCGTCCGACGGCGCCGATCGCCGCTGTGGAATCGACCGCGACGCGCATCTATGTCAACCTTGCGCTCCCGGAGGCCGCCGAACGTGTCGCGGCTACCGAGGTCGACGGAGTCGGATTGCTGCGAGCGGAGACGCTGATCACGCAGGCGCTCGAGGGACGCCATCCCAGGGACCTGATCGCCCGCGGCGAGCAGGACGTCTTCATCGAGCGACTGTCCCAGTCTCTGCAGCGAATCGCGACGGCGTTTGCCCCGCGGCCGGTCATCTACCGGGCGACCGATCTGCGCAGCAACGAATTTCGTGATCTCACCGGCGGTACACGGTACGAACCGGATGAACGCAATCCGATGATCGGTTACCGCGGCTGCTACCGCTACATCCGCGAACCCGAGGTATTCGCCCTGGAGCTCGAAGCTTTGGCTCTGGTCCGAGAGCGAACCCAGAACCTGCACTTGATGATTCCGTTCGTTCGCACCCGGTGGGAGCTGGAAGCCTGCCTGGACCTGGTCGAGATGAGCCCGCTCGGCAGCCAGCGTGGACTGCATCGCTGGGTGATGGCGGAGGTCCCCTCGGTGGTGCACTGGCTGCCCGAATACGTGGGACTCGGCATCGACGGCGTCTCCATCGGCAGCAACGATCTCACCCAGCTGATGCTCGGCGTCGACCGCGACTCCACTACGTGCGCTGAACTGTTCGACGAGTCCGATCCGGCAGTGCTCGACGCGATCGGGAAAATCGTGGCGACGGCGCGACGGCTACGGATCACGTCTTCGCTGTGCGGACAGGCGCCCTCGACGCGGCCCGAATTCGCCGAATACCTTGTCCGGATGGGCATCACATCGATCTCGGTGACGCCGGACGCCGTGCCGGCGGCCCGTCGCGCGATCGCCGCCGCCGAGCGGCGAGTGCTACTCGAGCAGGCGCTCTCCTCGGATGACGGTGCTCGCTGAAACTAAAAAGCCCTCCGGAGACGCCGGTCTTCGGACGACCTGCACGGGCGGTTGGACGCGAGTTGCGACAGGACCTCGGCATGCCGTCATGCCACTCGAACACCACCTGGACGGCGCAAGGCAGCGGCTGACCCCGGAAACGCTGTCCTTACCGAGCCCCAATGGCGGGTCGAAAGGCGCGAGACGCAGGCGTTCGTGCTCAGCCGCGACATCCACTGTCGCAATTCACGACCTGCGCCGAACGAGAACTGTGTGGTAGGCCGGTTTGAACGCGCTCACCGCTCACGCACGACGATGATGGGGCACTCCACCGAATGCAGCAACGCGGCACTGGTGGAACCGAGCAGCATGCCGGCGAAGCCACCGCGGCCGTGGCTGCCCACCACCAGGAGCTGTACGTCTTCGGACTGATCGAGCAGCGAGCGAACCGGCCGGTCTCGCACCAGTACGCGCCGCACCGAGACATCCGGGTAGCGTTCACCGAATCCGGCCAGATTCTCCGCGAGCAACGCGTCCTCTCGCTCTCGCACGGCATCCCATCCTGGCACGAGGTCGATGCCGCTCGCATCGCTCCATGCGTGCAACGCGACCAGTCCGACCTTGCGTCGCGAGGCTTCCTCCAAGGCGACTTCGATCGCGGGCACGCTGGTGGTGGTGCCGTCCACCCCGACGAGAACCGGTTTATCAAAGGAGACGACATCGGGTGCCGAACCCGGGCGCAGGACCGCGACCGGGCAATGCGCGTGGCGGGTGACCGCCATGCTCACCGAGCCGAGCAGCTCACGGCGGACCGCTCCGAGCCCGCGGCTGCCGACAACCAGCATTCTGGCGTGCCTGGACCTGTCCAGCAGGTCCGGGATGATCGGTTCGAGAGTCAACTCGGTGCTGATGGCCAACGCCTCGCCCGCCGCGGCCGCCCTGGCCACCCGAGCGGCCTCGGTCAGCACCCGTTCCCCGTCCTTGCGCAGCCACTGCACATCGGCTTCGGTCAGCATGGCACCGGCACCGTAGCCGGGCTGAATGGCGACGGAGGTCACTATATGCAGCCGGCACCGATGCAACGCGGCGTCCGCGGCTGCCCACGCCGCAGCGTGGTATGAGGTCGCGGATCCGTCGACGGCGACCACGATCAGATCGGTCTGCCCAGTGCGTGCAGTCGAGTTCTCGGTCATCGCGTTCTCCTCGGTCCCGAATCGTTTCTTCTGTGTCCTTGCCGATGGGTCGGCTCGTCCGGCGCCATTCGGCCATCCAGCGAGCGCTGTGAATCGCTTCGTCGACCGGTTTACCGCCGCGACCTGCGCCGATTCGTCCACCGTCGTCGCCGCTCTGGCGATTGTCGAGGGGGTTCTGCGCCCGGATCAGCGGATTCTGCTCCGCGGCCGCGATCGCCACAGGCGAACCGCGGGCTACGGACACTGTGCCCTCGAGATCACCTCTCCGTGCGCACCATCACGAACCCGACGGGTCCAGGGGCTGAACCACCTCGTCGAGCGGGCGACGCGGAGTGGCGGGAATCGGATCGGCACTCGGGATCGCGTAACCGATCCGAACGACGATCTGCGGATATCCGGTATCGTCCAGCACGTTCGCGCGGATGCGTTTCCTGGTGCCGGCCAACTCCATCGGCTCGCTCAGCGGACACGTCGCCAAACCGAGTGTCGTGGCGGTCAACAGCACCGCACTCGCCGCTTCACCAGCGCGCAACCGGGACAATCGGTCGTCACTGCTGGTGCTCAGCAGCAGCATCCGGTCAGCGGCGTCGACATCGCGCACCACCGCCTGCGGCAATCCCGGATTCGAGAACGGACGCACCGTCGGATCGGCGCCGGCCAGCACCGCGTTGCGCGCCGGGACCCCCTGCGGCGCCGCGTGCCTGCCACTCCACTGCGCGAGTTCGGCGCCGTAGGCGAGGTCACGGGCATGTTCCCACGCTGCCTGTTCGAATGCCCGCAGCAATTGGGTCCGCGCCGGTTCTTCATTGATGTCGCGCACGAGCACCCCGGTCGCCTCCCCTGCGGCGATGATGGCCTCGATGTGCGCGGCCGGCACCTCCCAGGAGCTGTAGCGACGGCGATCGGTGCTGCGGCTGCTGATCGCGCGCGCCAACTCGACATCCTCGGCCGTGAATGCGGCGGGATGGAACTCGACGGACGCGAGATGCTCAGGCGCGGCCGGATCCGGCAGCCGATGGATCGTCGTCTCCCAACCCTCCGCGCGGGCCGCGACCCGCAGATGATGCAACACCGCACCACAACTCAACAGCAGGTCGCAACCCCCCGGGTCGGTGTGCGGCAGCCTCCGACTCTCGTCGGCATACAGATGCACGGTCTCGTGCCCGAGCCGCCAAAGCCATGGCTGGGTGTTGTGCACCGACGGCGCTCGCGCCGCGAGCGCCAACACGGATCGCAGCGTCTCGAGATCGGGATGTGTTTTCGGCATCGCTAGCCTCTCATCGGGTTTCGTCCGGCAGGCCCAGGACCTGACCGGCGGTGGCACCACCGTCGAGCACGAACTCCGAGCCAGTCGAATACGTGGCCTCGGTGACCAGGAATCGCACCATCGCCGCGACCTCGTCCGGCTCACCGAAGCGAGCCAGCGGCTGATTCGCGGCCACAGACTCGTCCATGGCCCCGGTCATCGGCGTGTGGATGGGACCGGGATGTATCGAACACACACGAACGTTCGCGCGCCCCAATTCCAGAGCGGCGGCCTTGGTCAGACCCCGCAAACCCCACTTGCTCGCGACATACGCGCCGATACCCGCGTACCCGATCAGCCCAGCAGTCGAAGAGATATTGACGATCACCCCGCCGCCCGCGGCCCGCAACCGCGGCGCCGCCAGATGCATACCAAGCCAGGCGCCGTAGAGGTTCACGTCCACGACGTGCCGGAACATCACCGGAGATTCAGTCTCGACGCCCCCGAAATCGATAATGCCCGCATTGTTGACCAACACCGCCAGGGGACCGAACTCCGCCTCCGCGTCGTCCAGGACCGCGCGCCACGCGCCCTCGTCGGTCACATCCAGCCGACGGAAGATCACACCCGAACCGAGCGACTCCGCCAACGCGCTGCCCTCGTGTTCGAGCAGATCGCCGATGACGACGGAAATGTTCTCCTTCGCCAGGGCGGATACGACGGCGGCGCCGATGCCGCGTGCACCGCCGGTGACGACCGCGCTTCTGCCTTCGAGTCCGGCCATGGCGATCAAGATCCTTTCAGCTGGCTGTGCCCACTTGTTTTCGAACTCAGCATCGCGCGAACCAACAGGCATCCGTGACGGCCGAAGGTCACCGATTACCGGGCCCTCTGGCCACGATCGGCCCCGCGTCGACCGCCGGTCCGCCGCACGCCGATCCGACGAGCCGGGCATCGACCCGAGGCATGGACAAAGACCGGATCGAGGCTTCGCAAGGACCACGGCGAGTGTGGACGAAGGGTCGCCTCCAAGGGACTTTGGTCGGTACCCAGCGGCCTGCCGGATGCGTAGTGTCGACCGCGCAACTGCTCCCCTGGATTGGACACCACCATGATCACGGTGTTTCTGGTCGACGACCACGAAATCGTCCGTCGCGGTCTCGTGGACCTGCTCTCCGACGACCCGGAGCTGTCCGTCGTCGGCGAGGCCGGCGATGTCGCCCAAGCCCTCGCCCGGATTCCGGCGCTGCGGCCGGACGTCGCCGTACTGGACGTCCGCCTGCCCGACGGCAACGGCATCGAACTGTGCCGCGATCTGCTCTCGAAACTCGACGATCTGCGCTGCCTGATCCTCACCTCGTTCACCGACGAGCAGGCCATGCTGGACGCCATTCTCGCCGGAGCCAGCGGCTACGTGGTCAAGGACATCAAGGGCATGGAGTTGGCGAAAGCGATCAAGGAGGTGGGCGCCGGGCGCTCCCTGCTCGACAACCGCGCCGCGGCCGCCCTTATGCAGCGGCTGCGCGCGAACACCGAGGACGGCTCGCTGGCCGCGCTCACCGAGCAGGAACGCAGACTGCTCGACCTGCTCGGCGAAGGACTGACCAACCGGCAGATCGCCCAGCGCATGTTCCTGGCCGAGAAGACGGTGAAGAACTACGTCTCCCGACTGCTGGCCAAGCTCGGCCTCGAACGGCGCACCCAGGCAGCCGTCTACGCCTCCAAACTCCGATCCCGGCCGTCCGGGTCCAGCGCCGGCTTCTGATCATCGTCAGACTTACCGGTCTCTGATAGCGCACCTCTCGACAACCGCGCTTGCCGAATAGATCGCTTCAACGCGAAGTACCGGCCGTCATCGAATGCTGATCCGGACGTGCCGGACATTTATCTAGCATAGGCTTGCAGCATGGCCGCCTGCCCTGGACAGCTTGGGACTCGGGAGCAGTCGATATGACCGATGACACGTCAGCAGGCATGTACTCGGTCCGCGATACGCTTTCGCAACTGCGGCTGCGTGAGCTGCTGGGCGAGGTCAAAGATCGCATCGAGCAGATCATCGACGCCCGCGACCGGATGGACGGCTTGATCGAGGCGATGCTGACCGTCACCTCCGGGCTGGACCTGGATCGCACCCTGCGCACGATCGTGCACACCGCCATCTCCCTGGTCGAGGCCCGCTACGGCGCGCTCGGCGTCCGCGGCCACGACCAGCAACTCACCCAGTTCATCTACCAGGGCATCGACGAGCCGACCCGCGAACTGATCGGGGATCTCCCGCAGGGTCACGGGGTGCTCGGATTACTGTTCAGCCAGCCCACACCGATCCGGCTGGACAACCTCGCCGAGCATCCCTCCTCGGTCGGATTTCCCGCCCACCACCCGCCGATGCGCACCTTCCTCGGCGTGCCCGTCCGCATCCGCGACGAGGTCTTCGGCAACCTCTACCTCACCGAGAAGGCAGGCGGCCAGCCGTTCACCGAAGACGACGAGGTCATCGTGCGGGCCCTAGCCGCCGCGGCCGGTATCGCCATCGACAACGCCCACCTCTACGAATCCGCCCGCACCCGGCAGGCCTGGATCGAAGCCACCCGCGACATCACCACCGAATTCCTCGCCGCAACCGACTCCGATCAAGTTCTGGCTCACCTGGTGGACCACACCTGTCGGCTCACCTGCTCCGAGCGGACCTTCCTCGCGGTCGTACCGGACCCAGAGAGCTGCCACGAGGAGATCACCGAACTGGTGATCACCCACGGCGCAGGCGCCCGCAACGGTCAACGGCTCGTCAAACTGCCCTCCGGGGACAGCACCATCGCGACCGCGATCCGGGCGCACGCCCCCCAACGGCTCGACGACTCACGCCGCGCCGATCTCGGCAAGATCTTCCCCGAGGCCGGGCCTGCACTGGTACTGCCCATGCAGACACCCGACTCCACCGTCGGTGTCCTCATCGCGTTGCGCAGCGTGGAGTCGGCGCCCTATGACGACGAGACCTTGAAACTGACCTCCGCCTTCACCGACCAGGCGGCGCTGGCGATGCAACTGGCCGACGCCCAGCAGCGCGTGCGGGAGCTGGACATCCTCTCCGACCGCGACCGCATCGCCCGCGACCTGCACGACCACGTGATCCAGCGACTGTTCGCCGTCGGCTTGAGCCTGCAGGGAACCGTCCCACGCACCCGCGTTCCCGAAGTACGCGAACGGATCACCGAAGCGATCACCGATCTGCAAGACGTGGTGCAGGAGATTCGGACCTCGATCTTCGACCTGCACGGCGGCGAGGGGCACAGCGGGCGGGTACGGCAACGCATCGAGGAGGCGATCCGCCAGCAGACCGCCGCCAGCGACATCCGAACCTCCGTACACATCGCCGGTCCGCTCTCGGTGATCGATCCGGAGTTGGCTGATCATGCCGAAGCCGTTGTGCGCGAGGCGGTCAGCAACACCGTCCGGCATTCCGGCGCGGAGTCGGTCTCGGTCGAGATCACCGTGGCCGACGACCTGACCATCGTCATCGAGGACGACGGGTGCGGCATGCCCCGCGAGGTCACCCCCAGCGGTCTGACGAATCTGGCCCAGCGTGCCGAACAAGCGGCCGGGACCTTCTCCGTCACACCAGGTAACGGCCCAGAAGGCAAACCCGGCACTCGGCTGTGCTGGAAAGTGCCGCTGCGCTGAACCGATAGCAGGACGGCGGGACTTCGCCGCCGCGTTAGCCGGACGTTGCTGTGCGGCTTCCGTCGACACCGCCGTCGGGCCCCGGCTGAGCAGCTCGTACAGCGGCCGCAAAGCGTTCAGGTGAGCGATGGCATCCGCTAGCAGCTGAGCGATCGAGCGCTCTTCGATCGGCGTGGGGGCCGCTGGCTCGCCGCGCCGAGTCGTCGAGCCAACATCGAGCAGGTCCACAGCGGCGGCCGACTGTTGGCGCTGCCCGGCAGGAACGCAAATCGAGATCATGATCGAGTCTCCGTCCGGCCACCCGCCGCCGACGCGGGCGCCAGCTGAGCGACCAGCCAGTCGCGGGCGAGTTCGGCGACCTTCTCCAATGCGCCCGGCTCGGCCAACAAGTGTGTGGCGTCGGGCAACACAGTCGGTGCGGTTTCGCACGACATCTCTTGCACCGCCGTGCGATGGAGCCCCAGCACTAAATGGTCGTGCCCCACCCACGATCAGCAACGTCGGTGCGCGGACCACCGCGAGTTGCCGCCCCGGCGAGATACGGCCGGCCGCCACGCGACACCACCGCGGCGATAGAGACGCTGGGATCGGCCCCGGCCCGTAGCGCAGCGGCGGCGCCCGTACCGGCCCCGGAGTACCCGATCCGCAGGCCGGCGACGTCGGGTCGACCGGTCAGCCATCGCGTGACATCGAGCAGTCGCCGCGACAGCAGCTCGATATCGAAGACTCGTGACCGGTCGATCTCCTCCTCGGCAGTGAGCTTGTCGAAAACGAAGTTGGCCAGCCCGGCCCGGTTCAGCACCTCGGCAACGAATCGGTTGCGCGGGCTACGACGGCTGCTGCCGCTGCCGTGTGCGAACATCATCAGCCCGAGCGGGTTCTCCGGAATGGTGAGATACCCGGACAGTTCGCCCTAACCGAGCGGGAGCTGGATGTCCTCATCACACAACGGCGGATCGTCCACCGGCATTTGGGGGAACTCGCTGCGGTCTTCCGCAGAACGAAGAAGCAGGTCGACCTCGGCGTCAGCGACTTGGCCGAAATTGTGGTACCAGCCGCCGACAGCGCCGAACCACGTGGCCATCTCCAGACAGACCACCTCATCGGCCACGTCCTGCAGTATCGCCAGCGTGTCACGGGGAGCCACCGGGACGGCCAGCACAACGCGCTGTGCGCCTTGTTCCCACGCCACCTGGCAGGCGGCGCGAGCCGTCGCGCCGGTGGCGATGCCGTCATCGATGACGACCACGGTTCGACCCAACAGCGGGATACGCGGGTGAGCACGCCGCAGCCGCTCGGTCCGCCGTCTCAATTCGGCGCGTTCACGACGCTCTATCTCAGCGATCTCCTCGCGGGTGAGTCTTGTGTAACCGAGGACCACGTCGTTGATCACTTGGACGCCATCTTCGCCGATCGCGCCGAAAGCGAGTTCCGGCTGGTATGGGACACCGAGTTCACGTACCACGAGCACGTCCAGTGGTACGCCCAGCACCCTCGCGACCTCGTAGGCCACGGGAACACCGCCACGCGGCAGGCCCACCACGACAACATCCTCATCCCGCAGGTACTCCAGCCGTTTCGCCAGGCGACGCCCGGCGTCACGGCGATCATCGAAAAGCATCGCCGACCTCCTCTCTGGTCCAGCGTTGCCTTCCTCACCTCGTGACGGCAGGTCCGATCGTCGCCGGGCGGAGAGCCGTTGGTCCTGCGAAATCCAGGACAGCGGCGAGGGGTGACCGCCCACCGCACCACTTAGGCCCGGCGCGGGTGATGGCGCGCGGCGCAGTGCTGCAGGGTCCCTGGCGACACAGGACTTTGGTCCTCAGGCAGGACTGCCAACAGCCATCGCAGCATCGATGCGATCGGAGCCATACTCAACTGTGCGCAGCTGACTTAGGTCGAGCGCACCGTGTGCCCTTCCGGCAGCGGCGCCGAGGAGCGATCATGCACGAATTCGGATTACCGGCTTTGTACCACGTCCCTGCCGACGCGAACCTCACCGACTTGATCGAACGCAACGCCACACGGCATCCGGACCTGACCGTGATTTCTCGCAAAGTGGGCGGTCGTTGGCGTGATGTGACAGCCGCCCAGTTCCGCAACGAAGTGTGGGCGACGGCGAAAGGATTGATCGCCAACGGCATCCAGGCCGGGGATCGGGTGGCTGTCATGTCCCGAACCCGGTATGAGTGGACGCTGCTGGACTTCGCGATCTGGTGTGCGGGTGCGGTCACGGTGCCGGTCTACGAGACCTCCTCCTCCGAACAAGTGCAGTGGATCGTCTCCGACTCCGGCGCGGTCGCCGTCGTCACCGAGACCGACAACCACACGGCCGTGGTCGCAACCGTGCGCGACCAACTGCCGAAGTTGACCCATACTTGGCAAATCGACGCCGACGCCGTTGCCACTCTGACCACGGAGGGCACCCGTATCAGCGACACAGCCGTGGCCGAGCGGCGAGCCACTCTGTCGGCCGACGCCCTGGCGACGATTGTGTACACCTCCGGAACCACCGGCCGCCCGAAGGGCTGTCAGCTGACCCACGGCAACTTCCTGGCCGAATTGGGCAATATCACCGCTCGGATGCCGACGCTGTTCCGTACCGGAGAGTCCTCGGTGCTGTTGTTCCTGCCACTGGCCCACGTGCTCGGCCGGATCGCCGAGGTGGCGGCCGCGTACGTCCCGGTCAACATCGCCCATGTCAGCGACGTCAAAGATGTCACCGCGGAACTCGGGGCGTTCCGGCCGACACTGATCCTGGGCGTGCCGCGCGTCTTCGAGAAGGTGTACAACACCGCTCGCGTCCGAGCCCAACTCGCCGGCCGGGAACGGATCTTCGACGCTGCGGCCGCTGCGGCCATCGCCTACAGCCGCGCCCTGGACACCGGGCGGCGAATCGGGCTTCCGCTCCGGGTCCGCCATGCACTGTTCGACCGCCTGGTCTACCGACGGCTGCGTACCGCGCTGGGCGGGCGCGCTACGCACGCCATATCCGGCGGCGCGCCGCTCGGCGAACGGCTGGGCCACTTCTACCGCGGCGTCGGATTCACCGTGCTCGAAGGTTATGGGTTGACCGAGACCTGTGCGGCCGCCACGTTCAATCCCGATGACCGGCCGAAGATCGGTACGGTCGGCCAGCCGCTCCCCGGTTCCTCCGTCCGCATCGACGACGACGGCGAAATACTGCTGCGAGGACCGAATGTATTCACCGGATACTGGAACAACCCACACGCCACCGCCGACACGTTCCGCAGTGGCTGGTTCGCCACCGGCGATCTCGGCACGCTCGACGACGACGGATACCTCACCATCATCGGACGCAAGAAGGAGATCATCGTGACCGCAGCCGGCAAGAACGTTGCCCCTGCGATGATCGAAGACCGCATCCGCGCCCACGCCATCATCGGAGAGGTGATCGTCCTCGGCGACGGCAAGCCGTTCATCAGCTGCCTGGTGACCGTCGATGCCGAGCACTTCCCCACCTGGAAGCAGCTCAATGGCAAGCCCGCCGATGCCACCATCGCCGACCTCGACTCCGATTCCGACTTGCTCGCCGCCATCCAGGCCGCCATCGACGATGGTAACCAAGCCGTCTCCCAGGCCGAGGCCATCCGCAAATTCCGGCTGCTGCACACCGAGCTCACTGAGGCCAATGGTTACATCACCCCGTCGTTGAAGCTCAAACGCAACATCGTGCTCCGCGACTTCGCCACGGAGATAAGCGCGATGTACAGCGAGTGAACGCGACCGACCCCACTTCAGCCACACCTGGACCCGTCTACCACACAACCTCAGAGGTGACGCACGACGATGATGGGGCACTGTGCTGTATTCACGAGTGCGGAAGTGGTGGAGCGGGGCAGCATGCCCGTCGCGCCTTTGCGACCACGGCTGCCCACCACCAGCAGCTGCGCATCCCGCGCTTCATCGGCCAGGCAGCGAACAGGACTGTCGCGCAGCAACACTCGTCGCACCGGCACCTCTGGGTATCGCTCGCCGAACCCGGCCAGGCTCTGTGCGAGCAGCGCGGTCTCCAGCTCGCGCACGGCGTCCCAGGTCGGAATGAGATTGGTCCCGCGTGTATCGCTCCACGCGTGCAGCGCGATCAACTCGACCTCGCGCCGGGAGGCCTCTTCGAACGCCAGGCGGATCGCCGGTATGCAATTGGGCGTTCCGTCCACTCCGACGAGGACCGGCTTGCCCGCGGACGCCGCATCCGTGGCCGGAGCCGAGCGAATGATCGCGACCGGGCAACGTGCGCGCCCGGTAACCGCTGTGCTCACCGATCCGAGCAATCCACGGCCGAACGCCCGGAGACGACGGCTGCCGACGACCACCATTCCCGACGATCGCGAACGATCGATCAAATACGGAAGGATCGGAGCGGCGATCAGTGCGGTTTCCACAGGTAGCGTCTCGTCGGGCGCAGCCTTCCGAGCCACCTCGAGAGCCTCGCCGAGCACTCGCTCGACGTCCAGGCTCCGCGCTGCGCCGGTGTCGGCCGAGAGTGCTCTCGCGCCGAAGCCGGTCCGAACCGAGGTGACGATGCACAGTTTGCGCCGATACAACGCCGCATCTGCCGCCGCCCACGCCGCGGCGTAATAGGAGACGGTCGAGCCGTCGACGGCGACGATGGTCGGCCGATCGACCTGCCCCTGTGGTGGCGTCGTGTTGTCTGTCATGATATTCACCTGGAAGCCGCAGCTGCCCTACCTATCCTCGCCAATTGGTCTGCACATCCGGCTGTCGCTTCGCATCCCTGCGACCGCCCCGGATCAATCGCCTTCCGCGCCGCCGCGGAGAAACTGGCTCGGGGGAGGGACCACCGATGGGCCATCGGTGCCGGTTACTCGGGGCGCGGGCTTCGCGGCCGACCGGCTCGTCCGATAGTGCTTCGAGGAAAAGTGTGCCTCTGTGACTTCTTCTTGCGCACGCAGTTCGTCGCGGGTCGCTATATGTGCGTCCGGCCCGGGGAATGTCAGTGCCCGATGCCCGGTATCGGTCCAATGCACCAGGTAAGGCGGCATTCCGTCCTTTCCGTGCACTTCCTCGATGAAACCGTGCCGAACCGCGCCGCCGACACTGCGACCTTCGACTATCAGCCAGTCCCCCACGTTCGCATGCATACCGCCCAACCTCCTCGGTTCCCGTACGCACTCATCGTCGCAACGGGGCGAGTACCGCCGGTAGGGTCATTGGTCGCAGGCACAGGTCCTTCTCGGTGCAGCGTACGGCTATCGGTTATCCGCAGAGCGAGGCTGACACCCCAGTTTCTCGCGGGGCATCTGCACCATCAGGTGGAGGCTTCCCGTAGCGGGGCCGACAGCACCCGCCACTCAGGGCCATCGGACCCTAGGCGAATCGCGGCGGCCGGGAGAATGCTGAAAGCCATGGTCCCGAAGAGCGATTCACCGACAGCGTCACTACACACCGCGCGCGAACGGTTCAACACCGTCGCCGAGAAGATCGGCACCTGGGTGCTGCCGACACCTCTGCGCACAATGTTGCGCGGCGGAACCGGCAGCGACAGGGTCGCGGCTGACGCAATTACCGAACGACTGGACGAAATGGAACACCGGGTGCTGCTGCTAGGTGACGCCGTGGCGGTTCTCGCCCGCGGGCTCGAACAATTGCCGAGCGATGACATTGATGACCAACGCCGGGCCGACGCGGCTCAGCAAGCCCACCGCATTCTCATCGCCGAGCATCTCACCACCGCGTCCGCACCGCAGTAGGCGTGTCGATAGCCGTGGATGTACCGGCAGCGGCATGGAAGCAGGCCACGTAATCGTCGTGGTCGCCCGGCTCGGCTGCCCGCACTATCCGGTGCCGTGCGCCGCTCATCGATCAGCAAGGGGTACCTGCGAGAAGCAGGAAGGAGTGCAACAGATGCCCACTATCAGCAATCCCCCTATCGTCGTCGGCGTCGACGGCTCCTCCGACGCGCTCGCGGCCTTGCGCTGGGCCGCCGCCGACGCCGCTCACCATCAAGTGCCGCTACACCTCGTCTACGCGATCGGAGTCCTGGGTGGCTTCGGATCGGGTATCGAACTCGGACAGTTCGATTTCGATGATTACTTGCAAGGTGTACGTCACACCTTGGAAACCGCCCGCGCGGCCGCCGTCTCCGTATCCGCGTCGATCGCCCAACTCGATATCAGCGCCGAACTGGTGGACGAGCCCCCGATCCCGGTCCTACGTGATCGTTCCAAGACCGCGCGACTGCTCGTCGTCGGCACGCAGGGGCTCGGCGCCATCAACCGCAGGCTACTGGGATCGGTCAGCACCGCACTGGCTCGGCACGCCGCATGTCCGGTCGCCGTCATCCCGGAAACCTCCACTCCATCCGACGGCCCGGTGGCGGTCGGCGTGGACGGCTCACCGAGCAGCGTGCACGCCGTCGAGGTCGCCTTCGACGAGTCCGCGTTCCGCGGCGTCGAACTCATCGCGGTGCACACGTGGTCGGACTTCCTGCGCTTCAGTTCACGCGCCGATATGCAGGAGGAAGGCGAGGAACTCCTCTCCCGAAGCCTGGCCGGATACGGCGAGAAGTATCCGGAGGTTCGGGTGCGGCGCATCGTTGTCGAGGACCGCCCCGCCGAGCAGCTACTCCAGATAGGCGAAAAAGCCCAGCTCATCGTCGTCGGCGGCCATGGACGCGGCGGCTTTCCCGGCATGACGCTCGGGTCGGTCGGTCAGGCCGTCCTGCACGCGGCCGAGGTGCCGGTGATCATCGCCAGGTCGGCGAGCTGACTGCTCATGCCGCAGGGAGCCGGTTGGGCTGGTTTTGCTCGCCCACGGCAGCAGCAGCGTCAGGAACACGTCTGCGTAAAGGAATGGAAAGAGGCCCAAAGACCCGGAGACGGTAACCAATTTCCCTACGACCTCGACGCTCATCGCGCGACAGTGGATATCGAGACCCGTGAAAGGAACCATCATGGACTGGCCTACTGCCGCCGTTGTCATCACCGCGATCATCGCGGCAATGGTCGTCGCGGCCACCTATCTGTCGGCTAGAAAGCCGTAAAGATCCGATGCTGTGGCATCTACCGAAACGGCGATCACCTCTGCGTCAAGTCTCGATATCTGTAATCGTCCGGACGTTTCGGGTGCAGAAAGGGCGAACACACCGCCCCCGCAGATATTGATCTGCTATGACGGCTTCGCCGGCGCTGCACGAGCTATAAAGGCCGCGGCACGCTGTTCGTACGCAGCCCGGCTATTGTCCTCTATGTCTCCCCGGGATTGCTACCCCATCATGTGCACACGGTGTCCGACGAAACACTCCGGCAGGAACTCATCGAGGAAGTACGCTCGGCAGCTCGACACGACGCCATCGCCGTCGCCGAAGAAGGGGCAAGGCTGGCCAAGGAGGCTGGTCTCGAAGCCACAGTGCGAACCGTTGAGCGCGCCGACTCGCCAGCGGTCGCGATCCTCGAAGTGCCAGCAACGGAGCCTGTCGCGGCGGTGGTGATCGGACGGACGCATCGAAAAGGTCCTGTCCGAGCCGGACACAAACCAGCGGATAAAGGCTTCGATCGCCGTCCGGCACCGATCTGTTGCCGTTCCTCCCACGATTGAGGGCCGATCGACTCTCGTCCGCGTGTGGCTGCCGTTGGACCCTGAACTGGCCGACGGGAACAACCCGTACGAGCGCACGAGAGGAGACGCAATGAAGGTCGAAGACGTTCTCGGCTCAGCGAAGGATGCCATGACGGTCCAACGGGTGTACGCCGAGCCCGTCGAGCGGGACGGCACCACCCTGATCGCTGTCGCCACCGTATCCGGCGGTGCGGGCGGCGGCACGGGCGCCGACAAGGCCGGACAGGAAGGGTCCGGCGTCGGATTCGGCCTGGGCGCCAAGCCCGTCGGCGTCTATGTCCTGCGCAACGGCCGACTGAGCTGGCGACCGGCTATCGACGTCAATCGACTCATCACCGTGGTCGGCGCCGTCACCGTTACGGCGCTGCTTGTCGGTGCACGAATCGCTCGGCTCGGCCGGTAATCATGCCACGAGCATCGCACGCCTGCCGTGTGATCAGCTGCTGGCCGAAAGGCTATCGCCCGCGTCGTCATGACTATCGGCCCTGCTGGGACCCGGACTGCTGAGCTGAACATACGAACAGACCCCCGACGGGAGGCACGAATATGCGATGGCCCGTTCTTCCGCTGGCCGCGGTGGCGGCGTTGGCGTTGCGGCACCGGATGTTGCGCTGGGGCGCCACCCCTGCCGAGGTGGCAGCCGAGTACCCCGGTGACACACTGGTTCCGGCCCCGACTGGCTGCTCGACCATGGCCACAACCCTCGAGGCGCCCCGGGAAACCGTCTGGTGCTGGCTGGTTCAGATGGGCGCCGACCGTGCTGGTTGGTACAGCTGGGACCGGTTGGACAATCGCGGGCGGCCCAGCGCGACACGGATTGTGCCGAAATGGCAGGACTTGCGCGTGGGCGACCGTGTGAATGCGACAGTCGACGGACGCATGTATTTCACGGTGGCGATCATCGATCGTCCGACGACGTTGGTGCTGCGCAGTGATCTCACGTTGCCCAGCGGCCGTCCTTTCGATCCTCGGGGCCCGCTCCCCCGGATGTTCACGCAAGGTGTGTGGGGCTTCCATCTCATCGAGCTACCCTGCGGACGCACTCGCCTGGTGGTGCGCACCATCGGACGGGATGCGCCCCGCCCTTTGATGGCGGTCACCGACTTCCTCGTCGGTCAGCCCGCTCACCTGATCATGCAGGCGCGGCAGTTCGCCAACCTGCGCCGCCGCCTCGGCGCCGCGGAGAACACACAGACGAGCGCGGGTGTCGTCTCCGATCACACGTGAGCCGGCGACAGCCGTCCGGCTGCTTCCGGACGCCCCATGCAGGGACAAACGAGTCACGCTCCGTACTCGCGCGTCGGGGCGAACTGCCAAGGACGCAAGGCATGTTCATGTCATGGTGGCAGATTCCCCCGGCACCTGGCATCCATTCCGACCGAGAGTTGCTGCACGGAGTTACCCGCGTCTCGAACAGCGGGGCTATATGGTCGAGGCAGCGGGCCGCCACACAACCCACGTGTTCCAGCGCCGGTGTGCCCTCAGCGCCGGAGACGTTTATCTACCGCGACCACGACGCTCGCGGCCGCGGCGATGGCGAGGATGCGCAGCCAGGTGGCGGTGTCGAGGGGCGCGGTGTCGAACACGGTGTTCATGGCGGGCAGGTAGGTGAAAGCGAGCTGGCCGATCGCTTGTGCGGTGAGTCCGGCGATGACCCACGGATTGGAGAACAGGCCGATTCTCCATGCCGATCGCGTCAGGGAACGGCAGCTGAACAGGTAGAAGGCTTCGACCACGACGAACAGGTTCACCGCCGCGGTGCGGGCTTCGGCCAAGTCGGCGCCGCGGGCGAGTTCCCACTCGAACATCGACCACGAGCCGGCGACCAGCAGGGTGTAGACCAGCAGGATCCGCACGATCAGGGCGCGGGTGAGCAGCGGCTGTGCCGGATCGCGGGGCGGGCGGGTCATGATCCCGTCTTCTTCGGGTTCGAAGGCGAGCATCAAGCCCAGCAATACGGCAGTGGTCATGTTGATCCACAGGATCTGGGTCGGCAGTATCGGCAGCGTGGCACCGGCGACGATTGTCGGCCGCGTTCGGAAACTAGGTGTACTGACCTGAGAGGTTGGGGACGCGGCTGGCTGGTGGGTGTCCGCCGAGTGCGGTGTGGCCGCGGTGGTGATTGTAGGCGTGAAGCCAGTCGGTGAACGCGGCGCGGCGTTCGGTTTC
>NZ_JAMFLC010000047.1:0-26591 GCF_023501985.1 Nocardia sputi
GCCGGTGATGTCGTGGTGAACGAGAAGGCCGGTGTGGTGGAGGAGGTTTCCGCCGACTACGTCACGGTGATGGCTGATGACGGGACGCGTAAGTCCTATCGGATGCGTAAGTTCGCTCGATCGAATCAGGGCACGTGTGCCAATCAGCGTCCGATCGTGGACGAGGGGCAGCGGGTGGAGCGTGGTCAGGTTCTGGCCGATGGTCCGTGCACCGAGAACGGTGAGATGGCGCTGGGTAAGAACCTGCTGGTGGCGATCATGCCGTGGGAGGGTCACAACTACGAGGACGCGATCATCCTGTCGCAGCGTCTGGTGGAGGAGGACGTGCTGACCTCGATTCATATCGAGGAGCACGAGATCGACGCGCGGGATACGAAGCTGGGTGCGGAGGAGATCACGCGGGATATCCCGAATGTCTCCGATGAGGTGCTGGCGGATCTGGATGAGCGTGGCATCGTGCGGATCGGTGCGGAGGTTCGTGACGGCGACATCCTGGTGGGGAAGGTGACTCCGAAGGGTGAGACGGAGCTGACTCCGGAGGAGCGGCTGTTGCGGGCGATCTTCGGTGAGAAGGCGCGTGAGGTGCGTGATACGTCGCTGAAGGTGCCTCATGGTGAGTCGGGCAAGGTGATCGGTATCCGGGTGTTCTCGCGGGAGGACGACGACGATCTGCCTCCGGGTGTGAACGAGCTGGTCCGGGTGTATGTGGCGCAGAAGCGCAAGATCCAGGACGGTGACAAGCTCGCGGGCCGGCACGGGAACAAGGGTGTGATCGGCAAGATTCTGGCGACCGAGGACATGCCGTTCCTTCCGGACGGCACGCCGGTGGACATCATCTTGAACACTCATGGTGTGCCGCGTCGTATGAACATCGGCCAGATCCTGGAGACCCATCTGGGCTGGATCGGCAAAGCGGGCTGGAACATTCAGCTCACCGACGGCGCTCGTCCGGACTGGGCGCAGCGATTGCCCGAGGAGCTGTTATCGGCGGCTCCGGAGACGAATCTCGCGACACCGGTCTTCGACGGCGCGCGAGAGGAAGAACTCGCCGGGCTGCTGAGCTCGACGTTGCCCAACCGTGACGGTGAGCGGATGGTCGATGACGACGGTAAGGCGACGTTGTTCGACGGGCGTTCCGGTGAGCCGTTCCCGTATCCGGTGGCGGTCGGTTACATGTACATCCTGAAGCTGCACCACCTGGTCGACGACAAGATCCACGCGCGTTCGACCGGTCCGTACTCGATGATCACTCAGCAGCCGTTGGGTGGTAAGGCGCAGTTCGGTGGTCAGCGTTTCGGTGAGATGGAGTGCTGGGCCATGCAGGCCTATGGTGCGGCGTACACGCTGCAGGAATTGCTGACCATCAAGTCCGACGATGTGGTCGGTCGTGTGAAGGTCTACGAGGCGATCGTCAAGGGCGAGAACATTCCGGAGCCGGGCATTCCGGAGTCGTTCAAGGTCTTGCTCAAGGAACTGCAGTCGCTGTGCTTGAACGTGGAGGTGCTGTCGTCCGACGGCGCCGCGATCCAATGGCACCACGGCGACGACGACGAACTCGATCGCACCGCGGCCAACCTCGGCATCACGCTGTCGCGCAACGAATCCGCGTCTGTCGAAGACCTCCCGAGCTGATCCGCCTCTCGAAGCTGCCGCGCCCGGACCTACGGGGCGCGGCAGCTCCTGCGGAATCGTTACGCCGACCGCCGATGCCCGGCCTGCGCCGGGGTACCGGTTCCGGCGAGTGCGGTCAGCGCCTGCGGCAAGGGCCCCTGGTGCAGGACGCCGAGGCGTTGGGTGGCGCGGGTGAGAGCGACGTAGAGCTCGGCCGCGCCGCGCGGTCCCTCGGCGAGGATCCGTTCCGGTTCCACGACGAGGACGGCGTCGAATTCGAGGCCCTTCGTCTCCGACGCCGCCACCGCGCCGGGCACACCCGCTGGCCCGATCACGACGCTGGTGCCTTCGCGGCCGGCTTCCTCCCGCACGAACTCTTCGATCGCGGCCGGTAGTTGGTCCTCGGTGACCTGCCGGGACCACGGCCGAACGCCGCAGGCGCGGACCGACTCCGGTGGCCGGACACCGGGTGCGAACTCGGCGAGGAGCGCGGCGGCGACGGTCATGATCTCCGCCGGAGTGCGGTAGTTCACCGACAGCGACCGATAGACCCAGCGGCCCGGCACGTACGGATCCAGCATCGTGTCCCACGATGTCGCTCCGGCTGCCGACCGGCGCTGGGCGAGATCGCCTACCACCGTGAAGGATCGGCTAGGGCACCGCCGCATCAGCACCCGCCAATCCATTTCGGACAGTTCTTGGGCCTCGTCCACCACGACGTGCCGATACGTCCAGTCCCGGTCGGCGGCGGCGCGTTCGGCGAGTGCGCGGGTATCGCGCTCGAGGAAGCGATCCGCCAGGTCCTCGGCGTAGAGCAGGTCCTGGGCGAGCAAGTGGTCCTCGTCGTCCATCAGGTCCTCGCGGCTGACCATGATGTCCAGCACGCCGGCGGCGTACGCTGCCTCGCGTTCCCGCTCAGCAGCCTGGTCGGCCGGCTTGTCGCGGCCGAGGAGATCGACCAGTTCGTCGAGCAGCGGCACGTCCGACACCGTCCAGGCGTCGCCGTCGGCGCGCAGCAGTGCCTGGTCGGAGCCTGCCGCACGCAACCGCTCGGGGGACGTATAGAGCTGTGCCAGCAGTATTTCCGGCGTCAAGATCGGCCACAGTTCGTCGAGCGCCGCGGTGAAGGCGTCATTCTCGGCGAGTTCCTGGAGCAGGTCAGCTCGCAGTTCTTCCCATGCGTCGCGGTCGGCCCGGGTCAGCCAGCCCCGGCCGATCCGGGCTATCGCGCGTTCGGTGAGGACATAGGTGACGATCTCACCGAAGACCGCGCGGGCCTCGTTGTGCGGCAACCCGCTCGCTCGCGCCTCCTCCCTGGCCCATTCCGCGGTCTCGGCGTCGATCCGCACCGTGACGTCGGCCAGTTCGATCGGCAGCGGATACTCCGGCAGCCGCTGCCGATCGGCGACCGCCGCCGCGAGTACGTCCAGAATCTTCAGCGAGCCCTTGATCCGAGCCGCTTCCGGAGTGTCCTCGGCGGTGACGCGCAGGCCGGGCACGAAGTCGCCGGTGGTCATGAACACCACGTCGGACTCGCCGAGCGACGGCAGCACCCGCCCGATGTGATTCAGGAACGCCGGGTTGGGCCCCACCACGAGCACACCGTGGCGTTGCATCCGCTCCCGCCGGGTGTAGAGGAGGTAGGCGACGCGGTGCAGTGCCACCACGGTCTTCCCGGTTCCCGGGCCACCCTCGATCACCAGCACCCCTGGATGGTCGAGCCGGATGATCCGGTCCTGCTCGGATTGGATGGTCGCCACGATGTCGCGCATTCCTTCACCGCGCGGCGCGTCGACCGCGGCGAGCAGCGCCGCGTCGCCGCGCTCGGCGCCATCGGGGCGACCGAGCACGTCGTCGGTGAAATCGACCACCTGCCGCCCGCGAGTGTGGAACTGGCGGCGCCGACGCATGTTCTCGGGCGACGCGGCGGTGGCCACATAGAACGCGCGCGCCGCAGGCGCCCGCCAATCCAGCAACAGCGGTTCGTACTCGTTCTCCTCGTCGAAAAGGCCGATCCGGCCGATGTAGGAGCGTTCGCCCGACAAGGCGTCCAGGCGACCGAAACACAGCCCGTTGTCCGCCACGTCCAGCCGCCGCGCCTCTTCGGCCAGTGCCCGCAACTCGACATCACGGTCCACGAGTGTCCCGCCGTTTCCCCGCAACGCCGCGCGGTAGCTTCCCTTCACCCGCTCGCGCTCGGCGTCGAGCCGTGTGTAGAGCCCGGCGACGTAGCTCCGCTCGGACCGCAATTCCTCTTCATACCCTGGAGTTGACACATGCCCTCACTTTCCTGGCTCGACGATGGCGCGTGGTTCACACCGACACCGGCGGGCCCCTCCTGGCTGATCGCGTCGAGCGGCAGCGTCGCGGCCATCGCCGCCCAGTCGCTGCGGCTCGTGCCGCCTGGGCAGGTACCGGCCTCGGCGGGCAATTCTGCGGCACGACCGGGGTCTTACCGCAAGCCCTCTGGTGCGCTATATGTTGAAAGTGGAAAGGGGTATGTACCTTCCTTTCCATTGCGCGGGCGCCCCACGGCCAGGCTTTCGGCCACGGTGAGGAAGTCCCGTCACCCAGGCCCCCTGATGCACAGCCGAGGCGGCGGTGCCGTGGCCGTTCCGAATCCACGGTGGGAAGCACCGTCGCCCGGTTTCTCGACCATCGCGGCCAACGCTGGAAGACGCGGGATCGGCCCGATCCGTCCGGTTCTGTGCAGCAGACGGTGCACCGCGCGCGGGATTACCTCTGCGAGACGGATTGGGGCGGCTGGTATGCCGGGTTGCGTCGATCCGTCATAGGCGGGGCGACCCCGAACTCCGGTAGGTCAGAGCAGATGTGGCGGATGGATAAGCTGCTCACATGGAACTACTACGCAACATCGTAATACTTCTCCACATCGTCGGGTTCGCGGTCACCTTCGGCGCGTGGGTGACCGAAGCTGTCGCTCGCCGGTTCCGCACTACGCGGGTGATGGACTATGGATTGTTGCTATCGCTGCTCACCGGGTTGGTTTTGGCTGCACCCTGGCCGGAAGGCGTCGAGCTGAACTACCCGAAGCTCGGGTTCAAACTGGTGATCCTGATTGTGCTCGGCGGCGTTCTCGGCATGGGCAGTGCTCGTCAGCGGCGCACGGGTGCGCCCGTGCCGCGGCCACTGTTCATCGCTGTCGGTGTGCTCTCGTTCCTGGCCGCAGGCATCGCCGTCCTCTGGTGAGTCGGGTCGGCCGTTCCGGTTCGGTCCCGTTGCGGCTGTCCGGCGACTGGCGCGGGTCCCGCCGGGTCTGCCATTTCTCGGCATCCGTCGTCGACGCTGGGATGGTCACCGACTACGACTTGGTGGCCGCTTCCGCCGAGATCGGGCCCTCGGACGGCGGACCGGCGCACTGGCCGGCCCCATACCCCGCAGGTGTACTGGCTGTCGCCGGCATGTTCGTCGCCGTCTGTGGCACTGATGTGCTCGGCGCCGCCGGGTTCGTGCCTGGCGGCGCCGGACACATGTCAGCCCTCCAACAGCGACTGCCCGAGGTAACCGCCCGATGACGGGACTCCGGGTGGGATCACGAAGACCGCGGAACCGATCGGCGTCGTCCAGACATTGAGCGCGTCGAATTCCGCCAGCCTGCGCTGCACCGGAAGGAACTGCGTGTCCACGTCGCGCTGATAGGCGGCGAACAGCAGACCCGAGTTGGAGATCCGGCCCGGCGTGGGCGCGTCGTCGTAGTTGTAGCCACGTCGCAGGAAGCGCTCGCCGTCGTGCGTGTGATGAGCGCGAGCGATGTGCGATGACGGCGGAATGACCGGTATGCCGCTCGCGTCCACGGCCGTGAAGTCCGGTTCGTCGAACTCCTCGGTTCCGGTCAGCGGCGCACCGTTGGCAACGGTGCGGCCGACGGTGAGTTCTCTTTCTTCCCGGTCTATTTCGTCCCAGGTGTCCAGTGTCATCGCGATCCGCCGCAGCACGCACGACGTGCCGCCGCTCAGCCAAGGCTGGGTTGCGCCGTCGTCCCACACCAGACGGGTGAACTCCGGCGTGCCGGGCGTGAGGTTCACCGTGCCGTCGACCTGGCCCATCAGGTTGCGCGGCGTCTCGCCCGGTGCGGCATTGCGAAATCCGTGTTGCACCCAGCGCACGGTGACCAGTGAGGACACACTCCGGCACAGCACGCGCACCGCATGCGACACCGTGGTCGCCTCGTCGGCGCAGATCTGTAAGAGCAGATCGCCTCCGCACCAGGCGGGTTCGAGCCGGTCGATCGCGAACGGCGGCAGCGGCCGCAGCCAGGACGGCCTGCGCTGCTCGAGACCGGCCGCCGGGAACACCGCGGGCCCGAAGCCGACGGTGACGGTGAGCCGTGCGGGACGCGGCGCGAGCTCGGGTTCGGTGTCCGCGAGGGCGGGCCTGCCCTGGGTGAGCCGGGCGGCGTCGCCGGTCCAGATCCTCAGCAGCCCGACTAGCTCCTCGCGCCGGACAACCGGTTTCAGATCGAAGGCGACGAACGCCGCGTGCGCCTGCGGGCTGGTGTCGACCCCGGCTTGGTGCGG
The DNA here is from genome assembly GCF_023501985.1 of Nocardia sputi. NCBI lineage: Bacteria > Bacillati > Actinomycetota > Actinomycetes > Mycobacteriales > Nocardiaceae > Nocardia > Nocardia sputi. The sequence continues at coordinate 6,150 of NZ_JAMFLC010000047.1, forward strand.
CCCGTAGAACGGCACAGTCGCGTCCCCTGCCGACGGGGCGGGTTCCCGCCGTCCGCTGCGGGCGGCCGCGCCGAACCCGATGCCCGCGGCGCCCGCCGCGGCGGCGCCACCGCCGAGCAGGCGCCGCCGGGTGATCTGTGCGGGTCGCGGTCCGGTCCGATCAGCCACCGTGCGAGGGGGTCTGCGCGCCGGTATGGGGCTCGCCGCTCGCGTGGTCGGGCACGTAATTCTCCTGGTTGCCGGAGAAGTCGCGTACCTGGGCGGTGAACGTCGTGGTGGAGCCGTCGTCGAAGGTCAGGGTGACCGACGTCTCCGACCCCGTGCGGAGTGGTCCGCGCAGGCCCATGAACATAATGTGGTCACCGCCCGGCCGCAGCTGTGTGCGCCCGTGCGCGGGAATGACGAAGCCGCCGCTCTTGGGTCGCATCGCTTTCGTCCCGTTCACGTCGGTGACCACTTCGTGTAGCTCGATGCGCTCGGAGGCGGGACTGGTGGCCGAGACGATGGTGCGTGGCGTGTCGCCGGTGTTGGTCAGGTCGGCGAACGCGGCCGACATTCCGCTGTCGGCGGCCTTGACCCACTGATCGGAAATGGTCACGGCATCGGCCGATGCGGGGGTGGGTGTCTCCTCGGCCGTCGAGCAGGCGGTCAGGAGGAGGGGCACCGCAGCGGCGGCCAGCACACCGCGCAACAGACGAGCGGTGCGCGGCGCGGTGAAGGTGTTGATAGGCATGAGAACTCCGAAACTCGTTTGGTGTGGTGCGGCGCACCGACGGCGTCGAGCGGTTCGGCGGCAGCACATCGAACGGGGACGGACTTGGTAGGTCCGTCGCTTTGGGGACCAGCGCCGAACATGACGTTCGGCGCGACCAGGCCGGATCATCCGAAATCGACGTATGCGCGCGGAATTCCGCAGGGGCTGCGGCACTGCCGGGCGGACCCGAACGCGCTGACTCGCGGAACGCCCGAGAGCGCACCGGGTCTCGCGGTCGCCGTTGATCGGCTTTGTGCCGCGCGGGAATCGCGGTGGCATCCGTCGCCGCGGAGCGTCCGAGAGCCGCGATCCCAACTGATCACAGGCAACGGTCGGCCGACCGGGCAAGCGCTGGAGGACGGCGACCGAACCGATACTCGCCGGCGCGGTGGAGAGTCAGCGGCAGGGCGGGCCACGCAGGCCGGAGCCCGAGCTGAGCAGCAGGCGTCGTGGCTGGGGGAGAACACGACCGAACGCGAGCGAGCTGACCCGGACCGGCGCGCTGGGGCCGTCGGCGAGGATGCGCACCGTGCGATGCGCGTCGGAGGCCGCACGCAGGGCAGCCTTTTCGGCGGCGTGTATGAGCAGCGCGCCGAGCGGAACGGCCGCGAGATGCGTGCCGAGCATGACCGAGGTCGTGCCTGCGCCGTGGTGGTGCGCGGACGACAGAGAGAACGAAACGTGGACGGCGGCCTGCCCGACGGCCAGCGTGGCCATGATCTCGCCGAGCCCGTGCCGGTGGGGTCGCGCGGCGACCAGCACGCCGACCGCCGCGCATGCTGCCATCAGCATGGCGATCGGTGCGGCGCCGGGCGATATCGCACCGCCGCCGAATGCGTGCGCGGCGATGCTCACCGTCCCGGCCGCGGATCCGACGAACGCGCCGCGCCGCCGCGCCGCCACTACCGCCGGATTCCGCACCGAATCATACTACCGCCTGTCGTAGCCGTCGTCAGCATCGGATCGTGTCGCAGTCGGCTGTTGTGTCGATCTTCCGGCCCGCCCTCGACTCCGTTCTCCGGCTTGGGGAAACGGCAGCGAACCGCCTTCGGCGTGCGCCGCTATCGCCGGAAGCGGTCGATGCGGCGGCCGCTCAGACCAGGACGGTGGCGTGCACGATGTTGTGGTCGGACACTCCGCCGACGTCGTCGACCTGGGCGGGCGTGACGGTCGCGCCGTGCACGACCACATGATCGATGTGCTGGGACTTCGCGCCCGAGGAGCGCGGGCGGGTCGGGAGCGCGCCGTCGGCGCACTCGGCGACCACGAAGTCGTCGCCCAGCCCGGCCGCGACGGAGGCGCGGTCGGTGTTGAAGTCGCCCAGCAGTACCGTGGCGTCCTCCGGTACGTCGGTGGCGAGTGCGGCCAAGCGTGCGAGTTGGTCCGTGCGCCGGCGGTCACCGGTCACGTGGGTGGCGATCACCGTCAGTTCGCCCGCGTCGACGACGAGGGCGCCTTTGCCGTGATCCTGGGCGAAGGATTCGGCCGCGAGTTCCCTGCTCGGCTCGGCGGTGAGCACGACGAGGTACTCCCCGCCGTCGAGCAGGGAACTGGGTACGCGCCGAGGTGTCGGTAGCCGTTGGTACCGCATCGCGTGAAACGTCCGGTCGGGCAGAGCCAATCGCAGACTGGCCAGTTGATCGCCGCTGACTTCCTGCAACGCGATGATCCGTTCGGTGCGTTCGGCTACTCGCGCGGTCACCGCGGCGATCCGCGCGCCCTCGTCCGGCCATCGGGTCGCGACGTCCTCGTACCAGTTCTCGGCGTGGACGCGATGCAGGACGTTCCAAGTGGCCACCGTGATCACCTTCGCGATGGTATGCGAACCGGGTGAAACCGGTTGCGGTGCGGGGCCGACCCCGTCGCTCAGTCCGCGCCGGCGATGTCGATGCCGTGCTGGAGCGACGCTACCGCGCGATCGAGGATGCGATGCAAGGCCGCTGTCGAATGGTCCTCGCCCAGCATCCAATGGTCCAGACCGACGCCGAAGGCCGCGAAACACGCCGCGGCGGTGAGTTGCGGCCGCAGATCGTCGGCGCGCAGCCCGGCGCGGGCGGCGAAGTTCTCCGCCATCGCGCGCTGGCGTCCCAGCGCCCCGATGAAGTTTTCCCGGCGCAGTTCCGGGTTCCCGACCAGAAGTTGCCTGGCCCGGCGCGCCGTGTCGGCCTGACGGTTGCGCGACGGCGCGTCCTGCTCGTCGAGTAGAAAGTCGCCCAGCGCCCCGCGCAGCGCGGTCAACACCGATTCACCCGCCGGGCGCCGGTCGACCGCGGCGAGCAGCTGCGCCATCAGGTCTTCCTCGTGGCTGAACACCACCGCGAGTTTCGACGGAAAATGACGGTGGAAGGTACGCCGGGAGACCCGCGCCGCGTCGGCGATCTGCTGCACGGTGGTCTGCTCGAACCCGTGCGACTCGAACAGCCGCAGGGCCGCATCGACCAATTCCCGCCGCACCCGCGCCTTCTCGCGTTCGCGCGGACCGTTCACGCCCGTCATGCCCGCCCTCCCCTTCGCGGTGTTCGCCGACATTGATGTCTCAAAGTGACACTTTATTGCAGAACCCGGCTACAGTGTCTCGTCGAGACACCGAGCAGAATTCGAGAGGCGGCGCCCATGTCGGTGCGACGTGCAGCAATCACCCTGGCCGTGGCGGTACTTCTCTTCGCGGGGCCTGCGATGGTTCCCGCGGCGGCCGACCCGGTAGCGCCGGATACAGCGCCGGGCGCGATCGCCACCGATCAGGCACTGCCCGAACAGCTTTGGATCGAGGGCACCGGAAGGGCCCGCCGTGTGACGTACTGGACCCGGACCTCCGACGACCGGCCTGCGCTGTCCAGCGGCGCCGTCTTCGTGCCCGCGGGGACGCCGCCGAGCGGTGGCTGGCCGGTGCTGTCCTGGGAACACGGGACGGTCGGCCTCGCCGACGAGTGCGCGCCTTCGACCGCGGGCCGCAGCAAACGAGATCTGGACTACCTGACGACTTGGATACGACAGGGGTACGCCGTCGTCGCGACCGACTACATCGGTCTGGGCACCCCCGGACCGCACGCGTACCTGGATGGACGTGCCGAGGCGCACGCGGCGATCGACATGGTGCGCGCGGCGCGCGCGGTCGATGATTCGCTGTCGTCGAAGTGGATCGCCATCGGCCAGTCCCAAGGTGGTGGCGCGGCGGTCTTCACCGCGTCCCTCGCCACCGGGTACGCCCCCGACCTCGACTATCGCGGCGCCGTCGCCACCGGCCCCGCCTCCAATATCGTCGAGGCCGCCTCTTTCCTCGGGCCCGATACGCCGGGGATCGACAACGCGCATCTCACCGCCTATCTCGCGTACGTGATGAACGGGCTGAAGGCAGCACGACCGGACTTCGACCTGGACAGCTATCTCAGCCCGGTCGGCAAGCAGTTGGCGACCGCCGCGGAGTCGCTGTGCTTCCAGCCGTTGGCCGATCGGGCGCGAGGAGTCCCGGTCGGCCGATTGTTCGCCCGCCCACTGGCCGACGGCGATTTCGTCGCCACCGCCCGTCCGGTCATGGACGTCCCGCTCGCGGGATACGACCGCCCGTTGTTCATCGGTCAGGGCACGAACGACACCGACGTGCCCACCCCGCTGACCGCGAAGCTGGTCGCCGATCTTGCATCGCACGGCGTCCGGCCCGAGCTGCACGTGTATCCGGGGAAGGACCACAGCGCGACCATGGCCGCGTCGTTGACCGACAGCATCCCGTTCGTCGCAAGTCTTTTCGCCTGATCCTGGGGCGAGGCGCTCAGGCGCGCGCCGCGGCGGGCTCGAGGTCGACGGCGTCCGGAAGCGGCACGGTGGTCTTGCGGACCGGGATGGCCACTTTCGGCGACAGGTGACCGTGGCCCCGGCCGTGAACGCGGCCCCGCGCGTCGGTTGATGCACACGAAATCTCCACAATCGACGCCGGATCTCTCCACAGCCGGTGGTTAGGGTTCGGTGCATGGAACACAGCGCACCGGCGCAGGGCGCACGGCGGATCCTGGTGGTGGACGACGAGATGACCATCGCGGAGTCCGTCGCGGCGCGCCTGCGGGCGGAGGGATTCACGGTCGATGTGGCGCACGACGGCCCGTCGGCGGTCACCGCCGCCGAGGCCGCGGAGCCCGATCTGGTGGTGCTCGACGTCATGCTGCCCGGGTTCGACGGACTGGAAGTGTGCCGCCGCATCCAGGCGCGCCGCCCGGTCCCCGTCCTCATGCTGACCGCGCGTGCCGACGAAACCGACCAGCTCGTCGGCTTGGGCGTCGGCGCGGACGACTATCTGACCAAGCCGTTCTCGCTGCGCGTGCTCGCCGCCCGGGTGCACGCGCTGTTGCGCCGGATGGACCGGGCGGCCGACCGCGACGGCGTGACGATACTGGTCGGCGATCTCCGCATCGATGTCGACCAGCGCCGGGTCTGGCGGGCGGACGTGGAGGCACGGCTCACGCCGTTGGAATTCGATCTGCTCGCCCGGCTGGCCCGTCGCCCGCGCATGGTGCTCGCGCGCGAGCGGCTGCTCGAAGACGTCTGGGACTGGTCGGACGCGGCGGGCACCCGCGCGGTCGACAGCCACATCAAGGCGTTGCGCCGAAAGCTCGGCTCCGATCTGATCCGCACCGTGCGTGGCGTCGGATACGCGTTGGAGGCCCGATGAGTGCCCAGCCCGCTCGCGCGCCGGAACAGCCGAACTCGGAAATAACCGGTGCCACCGGATCTCCCAGGTGGTGGCGGTGGGCGCGCCGGGTGAGCGACCAGGCGGCCGAACGCTTACCGCGGCCGCTGGACCCGGTGAAATCGATCAAGCTGAAACTCGCGATTCTCATGCTCTGCTCCGGTGGTGTCGCGTTCGGCTTCTTCCGGTTCAAGATCGGGTGGCTGCCGCCGCGCACTACGCTCGCCGCGGTGGTGATCGCGCTGGTGACCTCGCAGTTCCTCGCGCACGGCATCACAAGGCCGCTGCGGGAGATGACCGCGGCGGCGAAGCGGATGGCCCAAGGCGACTACACCCTGCGGGTGCGGGCCAGTTCCCGCGACGAAGTCGGCCAACTGGCCGAGGCGTTCAACCAGATGGCTGCCGACCTGGCCGCGGCCGACCAGCAGCGCCGCGACCTCATCGCGAATGTCTCGCACGAATTACGCACTCCTATCACGGCTTTGAACGCGGTATTGGAGAACCTGGTCGACGGTGTCTCCCAACCCGACCCGGCGACCTTGCGCACCGCACTCGCCCAGACCGAACGGCTGGCCCTGCTCGTCTCCGAACTGCTCGACCTCTCCAGTATCGAAGCCGGCGCCTTCCCGCTCGATCGCGAGGACGTGCCCATCGCACCGCTGTTGGCCGACGTCGTCGCCGAAGCGGAGGTCATGACGGCCGCGCTCGGGCGCGGTGTGCGCTTCCGCGCCGACGTGGCCTCCGGCGCCGACCGTGTGTACGCCGACCGTGCGCGTCTGCACCAGGTGCTGCTCAATCTGCTCGACAACGCCGCTCGGCACGGGCCCGCGGGCGGGGAAGTCCGTCTAGCCGTGCGCGCGTCGCCGGGTGAGGTCGTGATCGACGTGGAGGACGACGGTCCCGGCATCCCGCCCGCCGAACGCGCCCGGGTGTTCGACCGGTTCACCCGAGGTGGCCGCACCGCCGGTGGCGGCACCGGACTCGGCCTCGCCATCTCCCGCTGGGTGATCGACCTGCACGGCGGCACCATCGCCGTCGCCGATCCCGGCTCCCGCATCCGGGTGGTTCTGCCCGGACGCTGACCTGCCACACCATACGACCCGGGTCCCCAGGACGGACCCGGGGTGATCGCGCACGCCTATCGAAGGACCGAAGCATGTCCACAGAACCCGAATCCCCCGCGACACCCTCGGGGGACGAAGTGCCCCCTGTTTCGACAGGCGCCTCCGCCGAGGGGGCGACGGATGCCGGCGAGGCGCCCGCCGCCCCTCCGGCTCCGGCGGTGGATACACCGGCGCCACCAGGTCGAGGGAAGGAGGCGGAGGGGACCGCCGCGTCCCCGGCGCGGTCCGGCGACACCTCGGCTCCGATGTCGCCGGTGGTGGTGCCGACCTTTGAATCACGACCGCCCAAGTGGCGTCGCGTAGCCCGCCCTCCCGGCGTGGCGCTCGCCGCCGCCACCTCCGGGCTGGCCGCCGCGATACTCATCCAGTGGGACCGGCCCGGTATCGGATGGGTCCTCGCCGCCGCCATCTCCGCGGCGGCGGTCTGGATCGTCGACCGCAACGCGCGCAGAGGCGTGCCGATCGTTACCGCGGCTGAAGCCGAAACGACGCCCGAAAAGTCCGCATCCTCGATGTCTTTCGCCCATCGAACCCGCTATGCCGGTCGGCTGTGGTGGGCGGCGCTCGCGCTCGCGCTGTTCGCGGTGGGCGCAGTGCGCGCCGCGGGTTGGTTGTTCGCGCTGTGCGTCGTCGCGGCATGTGTCGCCGGTTCGCTGGCGGTGGTGGGCCGCCGCTCGGCGAACGGCTTCCTCTACGACGCCCTCGCCGTCGGGCTCGAGGCGCTGGACGCCGTGCCGTGGGCGTACGAGGGCACTGCCCGGGTGCGCGGCGGCATCGCGTCACGCGGGGGGCGGCTGGGGCTGTCGGTGGCGGTGACCGTCGCGCTGCTCGCGGTGTTCGTTCCGCTACTCGGCAGCGCCGACGCGATGTTCGCCGCGCTGCTCGAGACCGTGACGCCGGACCTCGACGCGCCGTCGGTGCTGCGGTGGATCGTCCTGTTCGCGGTGGTCGCACTCGGCGCGCTCGGCGCGATGTTCGTGCTGGCCGCGCCGCCGCCGCCCGCCACAGCGGCAGCGGGTGGGCGGACCTTGCGCCGAGCGGAATGGGTGCTGCCGGTCGGTGCGGTCGCGATCCTGTTCGCGGCGTTCGTCGCGACCCAGTTCGTCGTGCTCTTCGGCGGCGACGACTATGTCCAGGACACCTCGGGTCTGACCTACGCCGAGTACGCGCGTACCGGGTTCTGGCAGCTGTCGGCCGTCACCGTGCTGACCCTGGCGGTGCTGATGGTCGTGCTGCGCTGGGCCGCCCAGGACACGGCCGCCGACCGGTGGTGGCTGCGTGGGCTGCTCACGGCGGTGAGCGTGCTCGCGCTGGTCATCGTCGCCTCAGCGCTCGGCCGGATGTGGACCTATCAGCAAGCCTACGGCTTCACGGTGCTGCGCCTGCTGGTGGAAGCCTGCGAACTGTGGCTGGGCCTGGTCTATGTGCTGGTCCTGCTCGCGGTCGTGCGGTTGCGCCGGTCCTGGTTGCCGCGTGCCGTGCTGGGCACCGCGATGGCCACCCTGTTGGCACTGGCCGTCCTCGACCCGGAGCGATGGATCGCCGAAGAGAACATCGATCGCTGGGAGCGGGGCAAATCGCTGGACACTCAGTACTTGGTCACGCTTTCGCCGGATGCCCTGCCCGCGACCGACCGGCTCCCCGAGCCGCTGCGCACGCAGATGCGCACCCGGCTGCGGGCCGATCTCGACGGGGACACCTGGCAGAGCTGGAATCTGTCCCGGGCGAGAGCGCGATGAGCCCGCATGCAATATACTTGTATTATCGCTGATCGTGGGTTATAACTGGCCCGAGTGGGCACTGTTGTCGCTGGTGGGAATCGACCCGCGCGAAGTGCTGCAGGTGCTCATGGGCGCCCGCCGATGGCCTCGGCAGGCGCGTGGCCGGAACGAGCTCGCGGTCCTCACGGTGTGGGGCCGGACCGAGGCAGGCCGGCCACTCATCGTCGCTGTCCGCCGCACCGAGGGCTGGCAGTGGGACATCCTGGGCGCGGTCGAGATGACCGAGGCTCAGGTGGCCGAACTCGAGCGTTGGGAGCACGCCGATGACTGACTATCCGACGAACCCGAAGGACGTCCAGGACTTCCTGTCCGGTCTCGAATACACCGACGCGCCCATGGACCCGGCCCAGTTGCCCCCGCCGCTGCGCGCCGAGGACACGGTCACCGTCACCACGTCGCTGCGCATCCCGCTCGAGCTGCATCAACGGGTGAAGAAGGCCGCCCAGCAGCGGAATGTGACCATGTCCGCCCTCATCCGCGACTGGATCGAGCTGGAATTGGCCGCCTTGGAGAACGACCAGCCCATCTCGCGCGCCGACGCCTTGCGGGCGCTGGCCGCCCTGCACCCGTTGCGCCAGTCGGCCTGACCGGCAGCGCCACGCGCGTCGTCGAGGGTGGGAGGATTCGAGGGTCGCGGCGATCAGGCTGAATCATTCCGGGCCGCACCGATTCCGTCGAGCGCCCGACGCACCGCCTCGGCCGGGTCGGTGGCAGGCGCCGTCGCCGACATCGGACGACCATTCGAGTCGCGAACCTCCCAACCTCCCAGGGAGACCACCGGAATCCCTCCGCGCCGCCGCGCGAGCGCGACCTCCGACAGCGTGCCCCACGAGCCGCCGATGACGATCACGGCATCGGCCGATTCGACCAGAATCGCGTTGCGGGCCTCACCCATACGGGTGAACAACACCGCCGACAAACCGGGGCAGACCGCGTCGCGATCGGTGTCCGGTCGCACCCCGATCACCAGCCCGCCGGCACGCGACGCCCCGTCGGCGACCGCGGCCATCACCCCGGACCCACCGCCGCACAGCACGGTCACTCCCGCCTGCGCCAAGAGGTCGCCGACCGTGCGCGCCCACTGCGCTTCCTGCTCAGTGCACTCTCTCGGCCCGCAAACCGCGACCTGCCGCACCGGCGCCACCTCCCTGTCCTCACCCTGCCGGTCGCGGTGACACGACCGGCTCGAGCCGTTCCCGCAACGCGATGGCATCGCGCGGCGCCATCACCTTCGCGTCGTTGTCGAAATAGGTGTACACGTCGCCGGATTCGGCCCACGAGCGGATCTTCTCCGCCCACATGTCCAAGCCCTCGTCGGTGTAACCGCTGACGTAGAGCTCGTCGTGTCCGTGTAATCGGATGTAGACGAAATCGGCGGTGACCTCTTCGAGCAGCGGATACTTGCCCGCGGCGTCGGCGACGACGAGCGCCACGCCGTGGCGGGTGAGCAGTTCGGTGAACGCCGGGGTCACGAAGCTGTCGTGCCGTATCTCCAGAGCATGCCGCATCGGCCGGTCGGCGTCGGTGCTCGTGTACGCGGGGTCGACACGGTGATCGTGGCGGCGCGCGATCTCGGCGGCCTGCTCGGTGCTGCGGGGGAGCCGGGACAGGAAAGCGTCCAGAACATCGGCGTCGAAGCGGAAGGTCGGAGGCAGCTGCCAGAGAATCGGCCCCAACTTGGGGCCGAGCGCCAGCGGGCCGGACGCGAGGAAGTTGGCCAGCAGCTCGTCACCGTCGCGCAGGCGCTTCATGTGCGTGATGAACCGGCTGCCCTTCACCGCGAACACGAAATCGTCCGGGGTCTGCTCTGCCCAGCGCTGGTAGCTCGACGGGCGCTGCAGCGAATAGAACGAGCCGTTGATCTCGACGCTGTCGAGACGCTCCGCGAGATAGGTTAATTCGCGCTTGTGCGTCAGTCCCTCGGGATAGAAGGTTCCGCGCCAAGGCGGGTACACCCATCCCGACGTGCCGATCCGGATCTGGCTCATCTCTCCATGGTGGCAAATCCGCTACGCCGACGCGCTACTCGCCGTGACCCGGCCGACCAGCCACGCCACCGCGAGCGCCGCCAAGAACGACAGCAGCGATGCGCTCATCCACGCCTGCCCGGTGAAGTGCAGAGCCCGGCGCAGCGCATCCCAGAAATCGGTCCACACTCCCGCGTCGCCCGGATTGACCAGTTGATACACCGCGAATCCGGTCAGCCACGCGACCACCATTCCCCACCGGGCCGGCGCGTCCGGCGCGGTATTCCACACACGCTCGGCGCGCAGGAAGAAGTCCGCGACAAGCACTCCGAGCAGCGGCACGAACACCGAGCCGATCAGCCCGAGGAACCCGAAGTAGTTCGCCATGTCCAACCGCAGCGCCAAGACGGTGATCAGCGTGCCGATGCCGATCGACAGCACCCGGCGGTCGGCGCGCGGCGCGAGATTCTGGACCGACACCGCCGTGGAGTAGACGTTGGCGAAGGATTGATCCGCCTCCCGCAGCACGAAGACGAAGAAGAACAGCGCACCGAGGCTCACGTGTAAAAACGACGCATACGGCCCGCCTTCACCGGTTGCCAGCGCCAGCGCGAACAGGCCCAGGACATAGGCGACGATCTGGGTGAGCGCGTACGCGCCGCCTGCGGCGCCGAACGCGGAGCGGCCGGTGCGGGCATGACGGGTGTAGTCGGCGGCGACCGGCACCCACGAGACGGAGACGGCCAGCGCGGCATCGGTGGCGATCCAGAAGAGGTTCCAGTTGACGCCGAACGGGCCGCCGCCGCTCGGTCCCGGGTTCGCTCGCAGATCGGGCAGACCGGCGCGGAAGAACTGGATGTAGAACCAGATCAGGGCGATCACGACGCCGGCCGTCACGAACCGGCGCAGCAACCGGACCGACCCGAGCGGCCAGATGGTGAGCAGTGTCGTGAGCACGCCCGCGGCGACCACGTAGAGCCAGTGCGGACCTCCGCCGAACAGTTCTTCGGCCGCATCGCCGATGACGATCAGCTCGAAGGTTCCCCAGCCGATCAACTGAGCGATATTGAGCAGCGTGGGCAGGTAACTGAGTTTCGCGCCGAACAGCCCGCGCAGCAGGACCATCGCGGGTTGTCCCGTGCGCGCGCCCGTCAGCGCCGCGGCGCCGAGCATCAGGCCGCCCACAACGGTGCCCAGGACGGTCGCCAGGATGCCCGCCGCGATCGAGATCCGCGCGGATCCCTCGGAATTCGGCGCGAGTACCGTGTACGCGCCGGAGAACGCGAAGAGGCTGACACCGAGGTTGGCCCAGAACGCACTCTGGTCCCAGAACGAGAGCACCTTCGGTGCGGGCTGGTCGAGGGTCAGCGGGGCTTCGTGCCCCGCGCTCGCGCGAGTCGGCGACGACATGACGGAAACGCTCTCCCTACGCCGGCATTACCCGGACAGGTTCATGCGGTCGGCGAAGCGTTTCCGTTCGCCCTCTCAGCCCGGCCGTGCCCGAGCTCCCGCGGTGCTGTGATTCCGGCGAATAGTACACCCGCACCAGTTCCCGCGACCCAGAGCGGGACGCCCCAGGCGGTGGCGGGCTACCGCCGTCGCGGTTGTCTCGGATCTCAGCCCATGAGGAAGGAAGCGGCGAACCACGCGAGCACGACCAGCACCGCGCCGATCAGCGCGCCCGGGAACAATGCCCGACCTTGCCTGGCTGCCATGCCCGACAGCAGCGCGCCCACGGCGAATCCCACGATCCCGCCACCGACCATGATCCACAGACCCGCACTGGTGTCCACGCGGCACTCCGGCTTGGAGTCGCAGACGCCGCCCGCCATCAGAAACCACGGCGCGAGGACCGCCGACATCGCGGCCAGCGTCGCGGGCAGGAGCCACAGCAGTGCGGTGAGGACGAGATCCGTACTGCGGGGCGGCTCGACCGCGCGAATCTCGGGCTCGCGCGTGGGATAGCCGGAGGGCGTCGTGCCTTGGGACACCTGGTTCAGGTAACCGTGCATCGTGTCTCGCTATCGCTTGTCGGTGGAGTCGACCGGGCCGATGGAAGTTATACACCAGCGCCCCGCACGTGGAAGTGCTTGTGCTCCCGCGCATGCGAGCACCCCGGTGGCCGATCGTCCGCCCACCGGACCCGGTCGCGGGCGCGCCGCCCGCAGCGAACGCGCGGCACCACAACGCGATTCGCGGGCACGTGCCCGCCCGGGTTGCCGGCAGCCGGTGCTCCTGGCACGGGCGACGGCGCGGATCGGTCGGCGAGAAGCGTCGAATCCGGTTGGCATGCGGTGAAAAACGTCGCATCGGCGCAGGTGACCTGCTGCTACCGATGCCCGGTAACTACCTAAGCGACCATCGTGTGTGTCGATCCGCTCCGCGGTCGGGACGACGCGTCGCACGGGTGCACCGCAAGGACCGAAAGACAACGACGTTCCGGCGCTCCGCGTCGAGCTCGCCCGATCGCACTCGCCGAAGACGCTTCTACTGTGGGAGTCGCACATTGACCATGCCCCGAGATGACCAGACCACGCGCAGCCCCGGTACCCACCGCGGGTCGCCCATCGACAACGACATCGACCGGGTAGCACTGCATTCCCCGGAGTTCGCCGCCGATCCGCATCGCGCCTACCGGGACATGCGCGCCCGCTACGGTTCTATGGCGCCGGTCGAGCTGGCGCCGGGCGTGCCCGCGACTCTGGTGCTGCGGTATCACACCGCCGTGCGAATCCTGCACGATCCCCAGCACTTTCCCGCGGACCCGCGCACCTGGGAGGCGAGTGTCCCCGCGGACTGCCCGGTGCTACCGGTGCTGCAGTGGCGTCCGAACGCCTTGCGCAGCACGGGCGAAGCACACGAGCGCTACCGCCAGGCCAACACCGCGAGCATCGACGCCGTCAACCTGCACGTCCTGCACGAAACGGTGGAGCGGATCGCGGTCCCGCTCATCAACGCCTTCTGCGAGGTCGGCAGCGCAGACCTGGTCTCCCAGTACGCATTGCCGCTGGCCTTCGAAATGGTCAACGCCATGCTCGGCTGCCCCCCGGAGATCGGCCAGGAGGTCGCCGCCGCCACCGCCGCCGTGTTCGACGGGGTGGACGCGGAGGAAGGCAACCGCATGCTCAGCACCGCGCTGCTGCGGCTGCTCGAACTCAAGCGCGCCGAGCCGGGTGACGACATCACCACCCGGCTGCTGCAGCATCCGGCGGACTTGGACGATATGGAGCTGATCCACCAGCTCGTCGTGCTCTACGGGGCGGGCATCGAACCGCTACAGAACTTGATCATCAACACGCTGGTGCTGATCCTCACCGACGACCGATTCGGCGGCAACGTTCTCGGCGGCAGCCTGTCCACCCGCGACGCTCTGGACGAGGTTCTGTTCACCGACCCGCCGATGGCGAACTTCTCGGTCACCTATCCACGGCAGCCGATCCTGATCGACGACGTCTGGCTGCCCGCCCACCAACCCGTCGTCATCAGCTTCGCCGCCTGCAACAACGATCCGGAAGTCAGTGGGCGCGGCCACAGCGGCAACCGGTCGCATCTGGCGTGGGGCGCCGGACCACACGCCTGTCCCGCGCGCAGCCCGGCGTATCTGATCTGCCAGGACGCGGTCGACCAGTTATTGGACGCACTGCCGGAACTGCGGCCCGCCGTGCCGGTGCACGAATTGACCTGGCGGCCCGGGCCATTTCACCGAGCCCTGACCGCACTTCCGGTCGTCTTCCCCGCCACGCCGCCCTGGCAACCCTGAGCCGCCGCGGATCGTTCAGGACGGCACGCCCGCCAACCGGGCAAGGTTCGCCGGGCGTGCGAAGGTGTCGGCGAAGGCATCTCCCAGCGTCGTGTCGTGCTGCGCGGCGAGCATCATCTGCTGCATCGCCGGGGGCGGGTCGAGCACCGTCGCCGTCCACCGTGCGGCGGGGTGTGCGACGGCGGTGAGCCACGGCGCCGCGGCCCAGTCCATCCACGCCCGGTTGTAGGGACCGTTCGGGTCGTGCAAAATCGCCTCGCCATAGCGGATCGCGCAGTGCACGGCGTTGTTGGCGCCCTGGGCGCCGCCCGGATCCATTCGGCACACGACGTCGCCTCCGCCCAGCACCGGCCGACCCGACGGCAGAGTGCCCACCGGACGGCGCATAGCGGGCGTCACCGCGCCCACCAGCGTCGCCCCGGCATCGGTCGGTTCGGCCCTGCGGTAGCGCTGGGCGATCTGCGCGGGCAGGTGCGCGTCGAGCAGCTGCCTGGCCTGCGCCCAGCGTTGCGCGGGCGTGCCGCGCTGGTCGAACACATCCAGCGCCCCGCCAGGCCGCGCCTCGAAAAGCAACATCTCGCAGCGGCGTTCCCGCCCCGGCGGTCCGGTCAGGCCGGGATAGGAGATCACTTCACCGTGCTCGGGCAGCGCGGTGTAGCAGCCGAGGCGATCGGGATCCGGCTCGACACCGTCCAGGTACAGCACCGCGAGCCGCCGTAACGGCGCGGCATGCGCCGGCCACGCCGGATCGGGCTCGAAGCAGCCGGCGAGCTCGCCTCTGGCGCGGGTGACCACGGTCAGGTCGTAGCCGCTGGCGTGGCGGTCGAGTTCGGCCACCGACGGCTCGGCGATCCGCAGGTCACCGCCCGCGGCCAAGTACTCGCCGAGCCAGCGTGCGAACACCGTTCGCTGATCCACGCTCTGCGCGGGGCGCGCGAATCGTCCGGTCCAGGTGACCAACGCCGCCCGGTCGACGGCCATGGTGAACCGGATGCCCTCGATGTTCGGCGCGCTGGAGCGCCAGAAGCCCAGGCCCAAATCCGACTCCAAGTCCAGCGTCGCCGGGAACTTGACCTGGGTGCTGGTCACCGAGCCCCCGAGGACGGCGTCCGCGTCCCGATCGGTCACCAGCGTGACGGGCCGGCCGCCGCGCAGCAGTCGATGGGCGAGGGGTAACCCGCATTCGCCCGCCCCGATCACGAGTATCTGTCCCACCGTCGTGTCCTTCCGGTTGTGCGATCGACTGCCGCGATAGCCAAATGGTCCGCGCATAGGTGGATAGGGCACATCGGTAGAGACCCGCGAATCGCGGCCGCAACACGACTACGCTGCCCAGTTGTGTCAGTAGGACGTGCTTCGGGCCCCGGGCTGCCGCCCGCGGCCGCCAGCGACTTCGTGGGCCGCGAACGTGAGCTGGAGAAGATCGGGATGGCCCTGCTCGGCGGAACCCGCCTGGTCACCCTGATCGGTGCGGGCGGCATCGGCAAGACCCGGCTGGCCACCGAAGCCGTCCACCGGTTCCAGAAGGCCCGGCGCGTGCCGGTGCACTGGGTGCGCTTGGCTCTGCTGTCCGGGGACGCCGACGCGGCCGCGGTCGAGGAACAGGTCGCCCGCTCGGTGATCGATGCCGACTTCTCCGGCAGGTCGGCGTGGGAAGCGGTGCTGGACACGCTGCGCCGCCGCGACGCGGTCGGTCGCACCCTGCAGACGATCCTGGTCATGGACAACTGCGAACACGTCCTGGACGGTGCGGGCCGGGTGATCGCCGACCTGCTCGACGCGGTGCCCGGCTTGACCGTGCTGGCCACCAGCCGCGAGGCGATCGGGTGGGTCGACGAGCAGTTGGTTCCGGTGCCCGCGCTGTCGCGGGAGCAGGCGCTGACCCTGTTCCGCGCCCGCGCGGACCTGACCGGGCACACCGTCGCCGAGGACGAGAGCGAGCTGGCCGTGGCGATCTGCTGGCACGTGCACAACCATCCGCTCTACATTCGGCTTGCCGCCGCGCGGCTGTCGCGGCAGCCGCTGCCGATGATCCTGCGCGATCTCAGCGGCACTGCGGGCGACCGGCGGCTGCACTGGTCGCACGGCCCGCGTGTCGGCGCGGACGCACGGCACCAGGGCATTCGCGACGTCATCGCCTGGTCCTATGACCTGTGCCGGGACAAAGAGCGGCTGTTGTTCGACCGCCTGTCGGTGTTCGCGGCCGGCTACGACATCGACCACGAGGAGGCCGGTGCGCCAGGGTTGGACGTGGGCGCCGAGCTGGAAGCGATCGAAGCGGTATGCGCCGACGACGAGCCCCGCGGCCACGACGGATTGGCCCGTGCCGAAATCGAGGGCCTGCTCGAGCGGCTGGCGGATCAGTCTCTGGTCTCGGTCCACCTGACCGCGACCACGGTGCGCTACTCGCTGCTGGAAAGTTTCCGGGTGTTCGCGCAGCAGCGTTTGGCCGAACGCGGCGCGGAAGCCGACCGGCTGGCGCGCAGGCACCGCCGCTACTACCGCGACAAGGTCGCCGCGGCCGCGGCCGGATGGTTCGGCCCGGCCGAGCAACAGCTGTTGGACTGGGCGCGGGCGGCCTGGGACAACTTGCTGTGCGCCATGGAAGGCAGCCTCGCCACCCCGGGAGAGGCGGCGGTCGGGCTGGAGATCGCCGCCGGGCTGATCGCCCTGCGTAGCCCGTTCTTCACCGGCTCACTGCGTGAACCGCGCCGGTGGGCCGAGCGCACGCTGGCCGCCAGCCGGGACCTGGATCCGCAGCCGGTGGCACTACAAGTCACGGCGATGTCGCTGATCGCCTGGATCAGTCTGTGCCAAGGGATGCACCACGACGCCGAGCGCATGCTCGACGAATGCGTCGCACTCTGCGTGGCCGACGCCGCCACCCGCTCACGATGGCGGGAGCAGCCAGAGCAAGATTTCGATCTACCCGCTGCGGTGGAGTTCGCCCGTGGCGCCGAACTGATGGTGGTCGGGCGCGATGTTCGCGCGATCGGCGTCCTGGCCCGGTCCCGGGCGCGATTCGCCGCGGACGGAGAACGCGGCGGCGTCGCGATGAGTGAGCTGTTCGAGGCGCTGGCCGCCGCGTTCTTGGGCACGCCCGAGCAGGCACTGGAGCTCTGCCGCACCCACCTGGATCACGCGGAGCGGTCCGGGGCACGGTGGGCGGCGTCATGGGCGGGGTTGGCGTGGGTGATCGCGTTGACCAAGCACGGCGACCCGAACGAAGCGCTCGCCGTGGGGCGGACGACACTGTCGAATCAGCTGGCGATGCGCGATCGGTGGGGTGCGATGTGGGCCACCCATATCCGCGCGTGGACGCTGGCGCGCCTGATCGCCACCGCGGGCGACCAGCGCTCCGACGCCGTGACGGCATGGGCGCGCGAAATCGCGCGCCTGGCAGGCGGAAACGCCACGCTGCGCGAGGAGCTCGGCGTGGACATCGCTAACCTGGGCCCGTTCGCCACCGAGACCGAGATCGCCGCCGAAACTGCCCGAGCGGTCCTGGGTGAGACTGCCTTCGCCGACGCGGAACGAGAGGGTGCGCTACTGCGGCCCGAGCTCGGCGAGGTGGCGCAGCTGGCGCTGGGAAACTTGTCGATGGACCGGCTGCCCGTCGAGCATCCGGTGCGGCGCAGCAGGCCGTCGCACTGGTCGGAACTGTCGACTGCCGAACAGGAAGTGGCGGTCCTGGCGGCGGCGGGCTGGACGAACACCGCCATCGCCGCCAGGCGCGGCAGCTCCTTCAAGACCGTCGACGCGCAAATGGCCGCGATCTTGCAGAAACTGATGATCAGGTCACGGGAGGACATCCGCGCTCTCGTGCCCGCCGATCGCCAGTCCGAAGTGATTGAGGAGGCCGCGCGCAAGCCACGGCGCGCCCGGCGTTCGTGATCGGGCCGGCTGAATCGTTGCGCGCTCCATCGAGTGGCCGACCGAGCTCGATTCGCTCTGTCGACGAGGGCTGAAAGTCATGGGGAGAAGACATCGACTGACATCTTGGGCACCGGCTGCCCGGCACGGTGCTGGGGGAACGCTCCGGCCATTGCAGTCTCAGAATCAATCTCATAATCTTTAGATTTTGAGATAGCGATAGATGGTGGCCCTGGAGACTTTGAAACGGGCGGCTATCTCCTCAGCGCTGTGCCCTTCGGCGTACAGGGCGCCTGCTTGCAGGATCTGCTCTTCGCCGAGTAGGGCGCGTCGTCCGCCGTTGCGTCCCCGGGCGCGCCCGCGCGTCCGGGGTTCGGCCGGTCTGCCCAGCAGCGCCCCGGCGCCGTCCAGGATCAGGCTTCGCAGACGGTCGGCCGGTTCGCCGCGGAACAGCACTACCGGGTCGGCCAGCCCGGCTACCACCTGCGAGGCTCGCACCCGCTGCTCGAGTCCGCCGCCCGGACCGGCCACCAGCTCGTTGGCCAGGGCGATCGCGGCGCGGAAGCGGTCGGCGACCGGCGCCTGCACCAGCAGCGTCATGTCCTTCACCAGCATGGTGAGCGTGTGGCGGTGACGCAGGTGCACGTCGACATAGCCCTCGATCGCCCGCCAGCGCACCTCCTCGGCACTGTCGCACGACTCGGCCTGGGCCAGTACCGCCTCCAATTCGTCCAGCAGCGGCACCGTGAGCTGGTGAAGGATCTCGTCCTTGGAATCGAAGTGGTAGTAGAGGGCGGCCTTCGTGATACCCACCTCGTCCGCGATGGCCTGCATGGAGGTGGCGCGGTAGCCGCGGGCGGCGAAGAGGACGCGCGCCGCCTCCAGTATCCGCTCGGATGTCATGAGTTCACTTACCTGCGGTCAGTTTCTTCGTTAGAGTACTTACCGACAGTCAGTCTATTGCCGTTGGGATGATCTGTATGCGAACCAAGGTGTCGTTCACCGCCGCAGGCGTCCGGTGCGCCGGCTACCTCTACTTGCCCGCCGATACCGGACCAGCGCCGTGCGTGGTGCTCTGCCACGGCTTCAGCGGGACGATGGACCGCCTCTTCGACTACGCCGAGTGCTTCGCCGCCGAGGGCTTCGCTGCGCTGGTCTTCGACTATCGAGGCTTCGGTGAGAGCGACGGCGAGCCACGCCAGCTGCCCGACATCGGTGGCCAACTCGCCGATATCCGCGCCGCCGTGGCCTGCGCCCGAGCCCACGAGCGCGTCGACCCCGGCAGGGTGCTGCTCTGGGGCAACTCGCTGGGTGGCGCGCACGCGATCACCGTGGCCGCCAGCGATTCCCGGATCGCGGCAGTGGTAGCGCAGATTCCCTTCAACGGATTTCCGAAGAAGGTCGAGGGGCGGTCGACCGCTGACACGCTGAGCCTGCTGGGCGCGATCGTCTGGGATGCCCTACGGGGGAAGCTGGGTCTGCGGCCCTACTACATCCCCATGGTGGGACGGCCGGGAGAACTCGCCGTGACCGCGACTCCCGAGGCCGACCAGCATATTCGGACTCTCACCGGTGGGCGGGAGACCTTGTGGCGCAACAGCATCGCGCCCAGGGGACTGCTGGGGATGATGCGCTATCGCCCCGCCGAAGCGGCGGCCGGCCTGGCCTGTCCCTTGTTGGTCTGCGTCGCCGCCGAGGACCAGGAGACGCCGCTGAACATCACCCGAGAGTTGGCCGACCGTGCGCCGCGAGGCGAACTGCGCGTCTACCCCGGTACCCACTTCAGCTTCTACACCGACCCCAGCCTCCGGAGTCGTGTGGTGGCCGACCAGATCGACTTCTACCGCCGGACAACAGCAACGGTGTGATCCACCCTGCCCATGGGGAGCGACCAACTGACGCCACGATCGGGCGCGCTGTGGTCCCGCGATGATCCGGGCGGGAAGCGTTCGACCACAGTGTTTTCCCGGGCGGGCATGTGGGTGTTCGGGCCGGAGTCAGCGTCCGCGGGACGGTCTCGACGGCATCTCGGCGAGAGGGGTGGCGTGGTCGCGGCGTCATCGGAGCCGGTCTATTTCGCGGAGGGATAGCTGACATACCGGCCGACCTGCTCTGGGCGACAACCGGGTTCGCGCGCCGTTGCCTGTGGCGACACCCGTCGAAACGGGCACGGGCGTGTGGCCGCGCGGACCGGTACTCTGGATCGAGGGTGGCCGCGCAGGCATTAAGTTACTGCGAATTTCACGATCTCACCCGCGATTTACTCGGTATTGTGTACGATATGTTATCGCAGGTTCGCTCTCTTATAGGAGTGGGCCGGGGTCGAGGATTCGGCCCGGCAGAAGGACTCCGTTGTCCCGTACGGATGTATCCGTCCGAGACGCGGACGACGTCGAGGGATTGGGTGTGGCCGAATGCGTGTATCTGCTCCGATAACGGTGTCGGCTTTGGTTGTTGCTGGTGTGGTGGTGAGTGGTTCGGGGGTGCAGTCGCCGGTGGGGGTGT
>NZ_JAMFLC010000048.1:0-26035 GCF_023501985.1 Nocardia sputi
AATCCTGCCCACCGGCACCCGTACCCACCGACACCTCCAACCGTCCTCGCATAGGTAGACAACCCACATCCGAAACTCTCAGACCACTACCTACCGGCAGCTGCCGCAACACGGACACCCGTCGAACCTCTAGCCCGCCTTCGCCGCGAGCTTGCGCCATACACGCTCATGCCTGCCCGCGCCATCCAAGCCGACCCGCCACGCCGCCGGGTGGTAACGATCCGGCGGCTTCCGGCGAGCCGAGAGATGCGGGTGTTCAATGTCGGACGCTGAAGGGAATTCAAGCCTCGAGGCCTCGCGCCGTGAGACCTGAGGAGGACCACATGGACAAGCCGGTGTGCACCGATTGCTGGCGCCGTGACAACCTCAGCTTCGCGCAACGACTGGACCCCGCGTTCATCGCTCCCGGTCCGGTACATCGATGCGCGTTGCACCTAACCCTTCACGAGGATCTACCCGGCGGACCCGGGCACGCCCCGCGGGCGGCGTAAGCGTCGCGGCGCGAGAACCTTTTCGCCTCCCGGCATTGGGAATAGTGCCACCGCGTTGGCCCTGGCAGGATCTTCAGGATGCGAACGGCATGGAAACCAATGGCAGCGGCTGCCGCAGCGATGGTTGTTCTCGGATTGGCGGCGGGCAACGCCACCGCCGAGGGAGTGTGGATCGGCGAATACGAGACCCAGCAAGAGTGCCTGGCGGCCGGGGAACGTTACCGCAGCTCCGACACTTACCCCGACTGCGTCTACAAAAGGTTCGGCCCCTGGGAACTGTGGGTCCGCTCGGCTGGCGGCTGACCGGCACGACGCGGCCGTTGGGTTCGATCAGCGGCTCCGACACCGGTTTCCTGGTCAGCAGGCCGCCGTTGTCGGCGTGGATGTAGTCGGGTACGACCCCGTCGTTGGCGGCGACGGGGTCGAGCTGGAACCTCGCGGCCGGTGACCGCAGTGTCGGCCAACCGGCGTCGATAACGGCTGTGCACTCGCCGCGATTCACCAAGTCTCCCCTGGGTCGATCACGAATTGTGTGCCAAGCCACATTCAGAAGGGAGCGTCGAAGCTCGGTTGCCGGTTCCTGCTCGCCGCTTACACAGCAGCTGGGTTCGGTGAAGGTGTGCACCGACGCGATGGCCGGGTGCGCGGGCAGCATGACTCTGGTGGCTGCCAAGTAGCCGATTCCACTCGAGTCTCGGTCCGGAAATTGATCGACTGGGCGAACACGCAGGACACCAGACGAGGTCGGACCAGTGTGCAAGCGAACTCGTGATCGTGCCGGGTCCCTTTCACCCCTGGGCGGTCGCCACGGTGGCTGCGGCGGCCCGCTCGGCCTCCTCGACGGTGCACCGGCCGAGGCCGCATGCTGTCGCTACACCGTATGCGGTGCGGCCCGCACCTGCTTCGAACAATTCCAGGCTCCGGATACTGTCCTCCGCCCCCGCCGACGACACAACCCCGGCGATGACGCGCCAGTCCCGGTCCAGCCGCCGCAGCGATCGGTAGAACGCCGGGTCCACCGGAGCCGGATGGGCGCCGTACGCACAGGGGATGTGCGCGGGTGGTAGTGGTACCGCGCGAGCACGTAGGAGTCGTGCGACCACATTCAACAGATTCACCGCCGGCGCAAGACTTCGTGGGGCGAGAAGCTCTTTGTGCCGATAGTCGCCGTAGCAAAGATGCAGCACGGTCTGTGCGCCGATATCATGCGCCCCTGCGAGAAAGCTTGCCAACTGTCGCGCGACCAGACGACCGACCAGAGTCTGCACACCCAACCGCGCCGCCTTCACCAGTGCTAGCTGAGCGATCGGCGACTCCACCTGCCAGGTGATCACGTCACCGTGATCGGCTTGCAGCCGGGTCATTTCGGCCAGTACGGCCTCGACGAAAACCGGCAGGTTTCGCAGCGCCGGAGTCACCGTCCTGAGGTGGCGTAGAGCGCGCCCGACGGGAAGTCCGTCGGCCACCGCCGCGCCGCCGAACACGAACATCGCCAGGTCCAGCGGATTCGGTTGACTCACCTGCAACCTCGTGTCGACGAGTTCCGGGTGCCGAGTCCGCATCGCACGGAAAGCGGTGACGGCGGCGCCGATGCGGTCGACGCGGTCCATTGCGACGTGCCGGGGTTCGAGGGTGACACCTCGGCGAATCCCATAGACGCGCATGTCGGCGTAGTCGGCGAAGTCACCGCTGCGCACCACTTCGAAAACGTCGCTGTACTTCGCCCGATCGCGCAGGTACTCCACAACCCAGTTGGGATCCAGATCTCGCGGCACTCCGGTGAGCAGGTGGCCCCCGCTGTGCCGGACGAACCATTCCAGCACGCCACGGTCATCGGTCATCAATGGTGCGGGCAAGCTGCCCACGAAGTGCACGAGTCGGGTCATCGCCTGTCCAACACGTAGTTCTCACCAACGGATCAGTCGCGCGCCCCGCTCGAGGCCACGATTCGGGGGCTACCCAGCACGATAGGCCGTTCGATTGCCGGAAATTCGCCACTGCTGGGAATGCTGGACTGGGCGAACGCGTCTGTTGGCTTGATAACGACCTCGACCCGCAAGCTGTGACCCGATGATCAGCGTCTCGCCGAGCTGTAGAGCGCGTGGTCGGCGCGCCCGTCGGCTCGATGACGCCCAGCACCGGTGGGAGCATCGTGCGCGTGCGGCCGCCTACCGGCCGGAGCGCACGCCGCGGCCCGATGCCCCGAGCGACACTGATCCTCCGGCTCCGGTGGCGTGCCGGCACCGTCATCGACCGCAAGCGTCAGCACCGTTCTCGATCCGCAAGCGTCCCGAGATTATGGTCAGCAGTGCGGTGATCACGCCACGACCGAAGATAGCGATGGAATCCGAGGATGTCTTCGAAGCTGCTGACCGGGCCGAGCGAGACGCGCAATGCACCGCCGGTGGGTAGACCGATGGCTCGTCGGTAATCGTCGATCGTACGCAAGCCCACCCGCATCGTCCCTACTCGAATCAAATCTGCGGGCTGGAGTTCGAATATCGTCTCGCCGACGCCGGGGTTGCAGAAACACCCGGCGCGCAACGCGATCCCATGCTGTACCGCGCGGTCTTCGGCCATCCGTTCATCGACGATGTCGCCGCTCATATCCAGCAGGTTGAACGCGATCGTCGGGCCCCTCCCTCGGGTTTCGGTGGGGCCGTACAGCGCGCAGACAGGCAAGCCATTGCTGTGGCGGAGCGTCGACATCTCATCGAGCAGGAATTTCATCAAGCACCGGACTCGTGTTCTGACCGATTCGCGATCGAGAGTCTGTTGTACGTAGTCCAGTCCGATCGACACACCGAGTGCACCGAGGAAATCGGGCGTCCCGTCCTCGAAGTTGTCCGGGGGTAGGGCGCTGGCGTGCCAGCCACCCAGTGCACTCGAGGCGACGACCGTGCCGCCGGAGAACCAGGGACGTCGCAGTTGTGCAAGCGCGTCGTTCTTGGCGATCAGACATCCAAGCCCCGTCGGCCAGCCGAAGATCTTGTAGTAGGACAACGGGACGAAGTCGGGTTTGTGCCGGCTGAGATCCAGATCCGATATCGCCACGTACGCGGCAGCGTCGAGAAGTACCCGCCAGCCACGGGCGTGAGCTTCGGATATCCAGTCGAGTGGATGTTGAACACCGGAGAAGTTGCTCTGCGCTGGATACGCAAACAACGACGGCGCCGTCCCGGTGCGGTTCAATGCGTCCAGCACGGCGGACAGCTCGGCGCGAAGATCTGGTCGGAGGACAATGGTTTCCGTTGTTGCTCCCCGTGCGCGGGCGTATTCGCGGATTCCGAGCACGGAGTTGTGATTGTCGCGTAGCAACGCCAGACGGGCTCCTGGCTGGAACGGAAACGACTCGCCGACAAGCCGCAGAGCGCCCGTGGCATTCGCCGTGAAGATCACCGAGTACTCCTCGGGATCGGCGTTCACGAATCGCAGTGTCGCCTGGCGAGCATGCCGGATCGCCTCGGTGGATCGCCGGGACGGAAGGCTGGCGGAGTGCGGATTTCCCCAGATCTCCTCGCCCATGGCGCGCTGATACGCGCGAAGCTGAGATCGGCTGGGGAGGCCGCTTCCCGTGTAGTCCAGATAGATCAGGCCCTGCTCATCGAGTCGACGGAAGTCTTCGGCGCGGACGCGATCGAGATGTCGTGTGCCCTGGTACGCGGGGTACGAGCGCAAGAATGTTTGGAGGTTCACACCCCCGGGTTGTGTAGCGGTCATCCTCGGTCCACATGTCCGTCGTCGAAATTGATTGCCTGCCACGTGGTCGAGCACCCGATACCGGCAGACAAGCGACCCTACCGGCCGTGGCGGGCTGTCCACCGCGCTACGTCCCAGCAGCGGCAAGCTCGATTCGTCGCTTCCGTGCAACAGGCGCGCGGTCTGGACGGGTACGCCCCTCTCCGAGCAGCATCGGAAGAGACTTGCCTTGCCAGCCGTGCCGACTGCCAGGCAACCGAGGACGACATCGGCACCATTGGCAGTCGCTGCCAACCGGGGCGGGCTCGGCGGCTTCGGGTCCTCCTACTTGCTCCCTGGCTGCGACCGCCGGCAGGGGTGGCTGGAGAGGTCTGCGCCGCCGATAGTCGACTGCCTGTGCATCGAGGTGTCAACGGTTGTGGTGGAGCGCTTCGGTGATGGTGGGCCAGGAGCGTGACAGTTCGTCGGCCCAGTACGGCCAGGAGTGGGTGCCGGTGAATCGCAGGTTCACTGTCGCCGGGATCTGTAGTTGTGTGAGCCGGGTGGCAAGGGCGTGAGCACATTCGTAGGCTCCGGCTTCGAGAGGACCTCCGATGGTGATGGCGTCGGGAAGCTCGACCCGGCCGGGTACATCGTGTTCGCCGGGAACTCCGTTGCCACTGGAAAGGTAGATCCTGGTGCCGCGCAGGGCTTGCGCGTGAGTCATGGTGTCGTGGGCCAGCCAGTCCGGGTCGGTGGGTGGGCCGAACATGTTGTCCGGATTGCCACCATAGGTTTTGACGATCGAGCGGGCCTGGGCTTGACCGGTGCCGGAGGCGACGGTGTAGCAGCCGCTGTGGGCCGCGACGACTGAGTACAGCCCCGGTGTACGGAAGGTGAGCATCATCGCTGCTTCGGCGCCCATCGAAACGCCCTGGATGCCGTTGCGGCCGTTGCCCTCGAAGCGGGCGTCGATCAGTGGAGGTAGTTCGCGGGTGAGGAAGGTTTCCCACTTGTTGGTGCCCAGCACAGGGTCGCGCCGCTGCCAGTCGGTGTAGAGGTTGGCCGGACCGCCGGTCGTGAGCACGACGTTCAGGTTCTTGTCGGCGAAGAACTCCACGGCATGACCGTGTTCTGTCCAGCTGCTGGCGTTCTCGGGAGCGCCACGGCCGTCGAGCATGTACAGGGTGGGTCGCGCACTGTTACGGTCCGCGGGCAGCAGTACCTGCACCTGCACGACCCGGTTCATCGCGGGCGAGGTCACGAACACGCGCAGCCACCGATCGGTGATCGGCTCGATCCGGTCGATGACCGGCCGGGCTGCGATCTCCGAGCTCTCCGCGGGGGCTTGGTAACTCTCCGCTGACCCGGTGTCCGCCCCGGACGTCGCGGGCTCGGCCACAGCCACCCCCGGCGCCATCGCCACAATCCCCGACACCACCATCGCGAGCACAACAACCTCGGCAACCCACCGCATCGGTGAGTGCCGTCCCAAACCAGCCCGAGCCGCGAGCGTGCCAACAACATTATCCACACGCCTAGTAAACCGTGGCGAGATTGTGATTCCTCCCAGTGGTGGATCGGCGACGTCCGCCACGAGCGTAATGAGGGAGCCGCAAGGCTGGCGGAAAACGCTTATCCGGGGTATGTCACCAGCCTCACCCGGACCGCGCAGAACCGATGGGAAGCCCGGTTTCCTGTGCGTATCCCAGGCGACCTGGTGAAGTGCCCTTCCCAAGAGTGGGAAGTAGACCGACCGGTAGGCATGTTTTTATCCAGATGGTTGGTAAATCGTTTGATCGGTCGTGCGGTGATGGGGAAACCGGTTGATAAGGCGTGGGCGAATCTCCGCGACGAGTTGATCCCCCTCGCGAAGAGGGTTGCGCAAGTGCGGGCCGCTCTACCGGGCCGTGCTGCGGAAGGTCTTCAGGCCACAGCTTCGACGCTACGTGCTGGCGACGAGTCGAATGCCAAGGAAATCGCGGCCGCGTTTTCCGGCGATCGAGGGCCACATCCTGGCCCGACACCGCCCGCCCCGATGCTCCCCAAGAGGGTGAAGCGGACGAATCCGGCAGACGAGTTCTTGAGAGACATATACGGGGATCGTTATCACACGAACGGTTCCGTCCTGGCCCAGGCGTACGCGCGGTCGTTGACAGCTGTGCCGGAGAAGTTGCACCGTACTGTTGCGGCCCACATGAGAGAAAGACCGCACGGTGGAATTTGGGTGGGTGATGGCAGCTTGTTGACGCTCGGGCATCCAGAATGGTCCGTGGCAACGCGTGGTGGAACGCCAGAAGGTTGGCCGCAAGGCACGACCTGGAACGATGTGGGTGGGGCGTACGACGTAGATCATCGGGCATTACTCGCGGCCCAGCCCTACGAGAGTGATATCGCGCTGCACGAGTTCGGTCACGCAGTGGACCATGCCTTCGGCATGCCGAGCCAAGGGCCGGCGTTCGCGGAGGTCTACGCCAACGTCCTTCCTCGCATACCTCACGAAAGCTCAGAGGCCGCCGCTTATTTCGCACAACCCGGGGGAGTCGGGGAGGAGGAGCTGTTCGCACACGGTTTCGGCTGGTTCCACGACAGCACCGAGCAACCAGGATTCTTCGACTCGGTCGCCGCAGGCCGTCACCTCACGGACTATTACCAGGCCTTCGAAGCACGGATAGGGATCTCGACATGAGCGACAGACATCCTCTGGCCCGCCGCCTCGACGACGGACGCATCCTGCTGCGCTACTCCACTCGAGAACCCGACGGCGCCAGGATCGACGGCTCGGTCGCCATAGGGCCTGAAGACCCCAGATACGCCAGCTGGAATGCAGAGATCACACGCTGGGAACACAGCGAGCCCCTCGACGACTCGATCGACTACAAACCCATCGACTACGAGAACCTCTCCATGTTCCCGGACCCGCCCCCCAATCGACGACGCTGACCGAGCAAGCCCTGTTGTCAGCGGGGCGTGGCATCGCCCGCTACACGACTGGCGCCGGCCGGTCGCGCTGCCGGCAGGATGTGCGGATTGAGGATCAATGATGGGTCGATACTGTGCCGGATGGCCTTCATCACTTCGACGTCCACGGTGGAGCGGGCCAGGTGCATCCATGCCGCTTTGGATCTGCCGATGCCGTGCTCGGCGCTGATGCTTCCGTCGTGGGCGGCGACCAGTTCGAAGACGACGCCGGTAATCTCCCGGGTCCGCTCGGGATCGACATCCAGGAGATTGACGTGCACGTTGCCATCGGCGACGTGGCCGAAGAAGATCAATCGCACGTCGGGGAACTCCGAGGCGATGACGCGGGTGAGGTCGGCGACGAAGGATTCCAGCTCGGCGAGCGGTGTGGTGATGTCCAGTTTGACCGGCGGTGTCGTCGAGGAAGCGTTGATCGATTCCGTGTGGCCTTCCCGATAGCCCCACAGGCGCGACCCGTGCTCGATGGTGGCATCGATGATGAGATCACCGGCACCTTCGAAGGTCTCGAGCATCATCGTTTCGGCATCCGCCGGTCCGGACACCTCGGCCAGCAAGAGAAACGGCGTATCGGTTACCAGGGGCGGGCGGAGGTTGCGGTGACGGCGGACCAGACGTATACCGGCATCGGTCATCAGCTCGGCGGCTTCGACGGTCAGGCCGGAG
Source organism: Nocardia sputi (assembly GCF_023501985.1). Taxonomy (NCBI): domain Bacteria; kingdom Bacillati; phylum Actinomycetota; class Actinomycetes; order Mycobacteriales; family Nocardiaceae; genus Nocardia; species Nocardia sputi. Next base: position 7,815 of record NZ_JAMFLC010000048.1, read on the forward strand.
CGGCGCAGGGCATCCAGCAACTCGAGCGCCGATCCGATGGTCGGCACTCCGGCCATCGCGAGTTGGATATGGGGTGGCGGCACGCGCAATTTCATCAGCACGCGGGTGACGACCGCGAGCGTTCCCTCCGAGCCCGCCAGCAGGCTCGGCAAGTGATAGCCCACGTTGTCCTTGGTGAAGGTCTTCCACCGGGTGAGCACGCTGCCGTCGGAGATCACCGCTTCGATTCCGAGCAGTTGGGCGCGGGTATCGCCGTACTTGATCACGCGCACACCGCCCGCGTTCGTCGCGACGATCCCGCCCAGGGTCGCCGAGTCGCGCGAGGCGAGGTCGACGCCGAAGATGAGCCCCGCCTCGCGCGCGGCCGCTTGCGCCCGGGCGACGGTGACCCCGGCACCGGCGGCGATGGTGTGACCGATGGGGTCCACCGCGGTGATGGAGTCCAGGCGAGCGAGGCTCAGGACGATCTCCCCGTGCAGCGGAATCGAACCACCTACGAGTCCGGTGTTGCCGCCCTGCGGGACGACTCCGATGCCTGCGCGTCGGCACACCCGTATCACGTGGGAAACTTGCTCGGTATCAGCAGGTCGAACCACTGCCGTGGTCGTGCCGTTCCAGCGACCCGTCCAGTCGGTGACGTAGCGGGCCGTCATGTCGGGGTCGGTGAGAACATGCGCTGGGCCGACGATTTCGGCGAGTTCGGCGACGATATCTATGGTCAATGCCGGATTACTCCTTCTCGGATTCGTCGTGAACGAGGTCGGCGTCACTGTCCGCGGAGACGTACGACGACCGCTCGGCGTGGACCGGGAACTGCCCGGTGACGCCCTCGCGTTCCCGAGCGATGCGCAGCACCCGCCCACGGGTCAGAAACCACCCGCAGATCAGCGCCGGAATCATGATCAGCCCGGCGGCGATCACCGCTCCGCGCTGCACCTCGTCTTCACTGAAGGCCATCAACGCGACTACTGTGACGAGGAACAGCAGCGTCGCGATGCTCGTGTACGGCGCACCCACCAACCGGAACGATGGGCGCTCGACCCGCCCCTGCCGCCACCAATACCACAGGCGCAACTGGCAGAGCACGATGGCCGCCCAAGACGACAGCGTACCGAGGGCCGACATGTTCAGCACGATCTCGTAGGCCTTCTCCGGCACCGCCGCGTTGAGCCCGACACCGATCAGCGCGATCGCTCCGGTCGCGAGAATGCCGACGTAGGGCACGCCGCCGCGGGACATACGCGAGGCCGCCGACGGCGCACTGCCGTTCACCGACATCGACCGCAGGATGCGCCCGGTGGAATAGAGGCCGGCGTTCAGACTGGAGAACGCCGCGGTGAGCACCACCAGATTCATGATCGAATCCGCGCCTTGGACACCCAGCTTGGAGAAGAAGGTGACGAACGGACTCGTTCCGGGCACAAAGGCGGTGTAGGGCAGCAAGAGCCCCAGCAGTACGAGGGAGCCGACATAGAACACGGCGATCCGTGCGATGACCGAGTTGATCGCGCGCGGCATGATTTTGGCCGGGTTCTCCGCTTCCCCTGCGGCCGTGCCGACCAATTCGACTGCGGAGTACGCGAACACGACGCCCGTGGTGACTGTCACCAGCGGCAACAGTCCGGTGGGGAACAACCCACCGTGATCGGCGATGACTGCGAAACCTGTCGGCCGGCCCTGGAGGGATGAGCGGCTCGCGAGGAAAATCGTGCCGATGATCAGGAACATCGCCAACGCCGCGACCTTGATCATCGCCGCCCAGAACTCCAGCTCACCGAACCAGCGCACCGAAACCAGATTGATGCTCACCACGAGCGCCAGCGCCACCAGCGCGATCGACCATTGCGGGATGACCTCGAATACACCCCAATAGTGCACGTAGGTCGCGATGGCAGTGATGTCGACGATCCCGCTCATGCACCAGTGGAAGAAGTACATCCAGCCGACGCCGAAGGCAAGCTTCTCGCCATAGAACTCGCGGGCGTAGGAGACGAACGACCCTGAGGAAGGACGATGGAGCACGAGTTCGCCGAGTGCCCGCAGGATGAAGAATACGAATACCCCGCAGACCGCGTACACCAGGAACAATCCGGGCCCGGCCGTGTGCAGCCGACCGGCCGACCCGAGGAACAGACCGGTACCGATGGCACCACCGATGGCGATCATCTGCAGCTGACGGGGACGCAACGTCTTGTGGTAGCCGACGTCCTCCGCTTGCAGCGCATCCGCAGGGCCCGCTACGCCGAGCCGAGTCGTCGCCATAAAGAGCCTCTCCACAGTTTTGGCAGTGATTCCGCTAGTCAATGTACCGTCGCACAACGGTACACTCAGCACGGCGCATGAAACGCCCGAATCGTCCCTGTCGCCACGTGATGCCTGGGACTCGCGCCACACACCTTGCCGCTGCCCGCGCACCCACCGCTGCGATCAGCGCCGAAAGATGCGACCACAAACTATCGGGCCGGCTACCGGCGACGAGCCTGGCGGGCATCGACCGCGGCAGGACTTTAACGAAAACTGTTGCCGCCGAGAAGTTCTCGATCATCCGCTGAGGTCGGCGATCTTGCGTTTTACCGGATGATCCGCTCTGCCTCGGCCGAAGTTCCTCAGTTCTACCCCTCGACGGCCGATTGCCGGATCCACCTGCGCAGTGTTCCTGCGTCATTCCCGAATCGGCGACGAAACCGTCCTGATCGCCGCCCTCCACCGGCGTAGTCGTCGCGATGGTCTGCAACCAACCGCACAGCCTTCGGGCGGGTTGCGGCATTGTCGCTCGAGTGATCCGCCCCTCCTCTCGGGCGAGAGCGTGCAGTGTGCACCGCGGACGGCGGATTCGGCCCGGAGTAGCCAGGAGACTTCGCGGGCGCACGCCGTCAGGGCAGTGGGTGGACAAGTCGGCGCTGCTTCTAGGTAGACGGATATCGACTCCCTATGACGACGGGCTACCTATACGACGATTGTGAATCGCGTAAGGCCGGGGGTACTGGGGCCGAGACCTCCCATCGCACAGGAGCTGAGATGTATGCGTCAAGCGACAGATGTACGAGTGGATCGTGGGCCGCCGATTGGGGTAGTGACGTACGCCACACGATTCGAATCTTTTTCTACTTTCGGCAGAGCGCTGAAGACGAAGAACGCACTCGCGATCGAGTTGTAGTTCGAAATTCGGCACCCCGCGGCTACATCGACGCGAAAGCGTGTCGGTCAGCCGAGCTGGTCCAGCTCGAACCATATCATCCAGTATGGTTAAATTTGTTCTACTCTCTCGAACTGGTGAAAATAATCCTAGCGCTACCGGCGGGTAGCTGTGAGCATTCATGAGCGAGGTCATGTCGATTGATCCGCTGTTCTCAATTGTGGCAATACCGGTTACGCAGGAATGGGTTATTGAGTCCGATTCGGAGAAGTGTCAATGTCGGCCGCGTTCGGCGAAAGTGCGCGAATCAGGTGAATATCTTGCCGTCGGTCCGCATTACAGGGACTGTCGGATCGGACATGGTGATCATCCAGACGTGCGGCGATGTCATTCGTTCCGGCTCTGCCGCGAGCCCGGCCTCGATGTGGCTCGTGTACGCGCCGAGGCCGGCGTGACATGTGTCTGGTGACTTCGAAAACGAAGGCCCTGCATCGGGGCGAACCGGAGGAGTTCCGCATTCCTCAGGCCGTAAGTACGCCGCATCCCCGGTTGACGACGATGATCAGCCGTAAGTACGCAGGTCACTCCGGAAGCGGAAAATCTCACAAGTTCCCCATCCTCCTGCCCGCCACCACAGCAGTGCAGATCGTGATCAGGTTGGATGAGACAGACTGCCGCCCATGTAGTTTTTTGAGGGGCCCGAAGGCCGCACCTCTTCTACTCGACCTTTTCTGCGCTTCGTCCTATCTGGAACTGTGGCTGAACCCTTCGGGTGCTTATTCGCTGCTAGGCCCTGACGTCGGCGCCGCATCGAGGGAATGTATAGTCGACCTTTATGATCTCGTCGGATCACGAGGCCGAGAATTGGCGGACAGAATTCGCGGAGAGCAGACCTGGGCCGCACGCTTCGACATCCTCGACAAATTCCTGCTCGACCGCGCGGAGCACGGTCCGGAATTCTTACCGGGGGTGGGCAGAGCATGGGCAATGCTGGTGGACAGCGGAGGGGCGATGCCGATCGGACGGATTGCCAAAGAAGTGGGCTGGAGTCACAAACATCTGATCACGCGATTCGCTCAACAAGTAGGTCTGTCACCTAAAACGGCTGCGCGCATCATTCGCTTCGATCGAGCTCGTCATCTACTCCGTGAAAATCCGCTCTCTCCGCTTCACGAGATCGCCGCTGATTGTGGTTACGCGGATCAATCTCACCTTACCCGCGATTTCCGCGAATTTTTCGGAATCACACCGTCCGCGTACCTGATGCACTTCCAAAACGAATTCAGAAGGCCAGCGCGTTCATCTGAGCAGGGAAGCGCTCCTAGGAGTATCGAGAGGTACGAGTTTCCCACTCGGTGCTGAACCAGGTAGCCGCATGGCACCCTGCTGCCGAAGAGGTCTCCGGGCACGGATAGCACTCGGATAGTCTGACGAGGCCGTCGATTCGGGCTGCGCGCCGAGACGGATGGCGCTTCGCGCGGCTGCCGGAGAGTGCGGGGGGTGTACTCGAGGCTGGGGTTGGTAGCGACGCGGTCTTCCCAGGCGAGGAGTCCGACCGAGCTGTTGCGGCGCATGCACACCAATGTCGAACACGCCATCATCGACATCGGCGAACTGTTCGGCACGACCACGCCTCATACCGAAGTGACACCACCCGTACTACCGGGCATGTGATGTGTGCGATCGAGTGGCGTGATGATCTTCTTACCGGAGGCGCGGGTGAGGGCGCCCCGAACAGGACCCCACGCGCCGCGGTCGCCGAGGGAAGAGTAACCGTTTTCCTGCGAGCGCGGTCACTCCCTGAGCAGGCAGAGCGCGAGCGACGAGCGTTGGGCGGCGGCAGACGTGTTGATCGGCCGCTATGGATTCCGGGTGGGTGGAGTAACGATGTTCTTGCCTGCGGGGAGAACCGAATCGGAAAGCGCGATCCCGGTCTCACCGACGGTGTCCACGCCCTTTTCCTCATTCTTTGCGGTCGCCTTGTCGGGACGCCGTACCGGGGGCGGTCCCAGCGTCGGTGCGACCACTTTCTTCATCGCATCTCGTTTGCCTGCTCCGGTCTTGCTCGCCTTCTTCGACCACGGTGTTTCGCCGGCCTTGCCTCTGGTGGCCGGACCGGCAACAGTTGTGGGTGCCGCTTTCCGTGCTGGTGTACCCGAGGGAGCTGCGGGCTGCATCGGCGCCTGAGCGGGAGCACGCATCCACGGGGTGCTCGACGCTGCGACGTTGTTGCCGGCCCTGAATGGTGACGACGGATGCGGCCCGCCTTGCATGTCGGGTGGCGCAGGATGGCCACTGTGCTGCCGACTATCCGACGGGGCAGGGGTGGGCGTTGCCGCGTGCTCGCGGTCCGCTTCTGCGGGCTGGATACGTGGACCGGAATCCGCAACCGACGCCTCGGCTGCCTCGGGCATTCGCCCGTTCCCGTTCCGGGCGGAGTTGTCGATTGTGTCAGTGCGGTTCGCGCCGACTTCGCCCGCGGTGGTCACGCTCGGCTGTGCCGCTGCGGGGACATCCTGGGCGATCGCTTGGCCCGGTTCGTGGGCGCCCCCTGCCGATGTAGCCGCTGATCCCATTTCCCCGCTGATAGACGGCGGTCGGTCGGCCGATCCGGCCGCTACCGGTCGATCTCGATCCGCGCCTGACCCCGAAACAGCTACTGGTGGAGGGTCGTTCGTCGCTCGCGGTGAATCCGCCGACCTGGGGAACGAATGCATGTCGGGACCGGCACCAGGCTGATACGGTCCCGCAGGCGCCGTCACGGTATCCCGCTGCGGGGAGAGGGTGAGATCGTCAGCATTGTCCGGTGGGCCGCCGGCTACGGTGAAATCCAACGTCGCCACCTTACCGGCGAAGTCTGTCGCATGTCGCAGGATGTCGTCGGCGTGCTTGTCGAGGATGTCGGCGAAGCGCGACACCTCGTCGGGTTCGATGTACAACGGCTGGACAGCTGAACTGCTCGGTGGCGCAGGCACATCCAGAACGTCGCGTACCGTTCTCTTGAGCAATCGGTCGATGGTGTCTTCCAGAGGCTCGATAGCCTTGTCGATCACTTCCGCGGCGAGGTAGGCAATCAACATCTCTTCCAGGCCGTTGCACAGCCTGCGAGCGACATCCCGAATCGCAATGCTGAACGCCGCTGCGCCCGGGGTGGCCAAAACGAACGCGTAACTCGCCGCGAGCGCGGCTAATTCAGCCAGCACCACGACCTTCACCGCCGTGATCACATCGGCCGCGATGTCCAGCGCACCGGCCACCACCTTGCACGCCGCATCGAGGTCGGCCATATGCGAGGCGCTCATCCGGCCCCACGACGCGACCAGCGCCTCGTAGGAATCACCGGAATAGACTGAACCCATATCAGTGATAACTCCGGTTGCCGACTCATGCGTGGACCGCACGCTTTCTGCGAAGTCGAGCACATAGCGGCCGAGCGCGCGAACATCGTCCTCATTGACATCCGGATAGGGAATACCGATCAGATTGAGGAAGAATGCGACCTCGCTCGGTATCTCGATAGCCAATGTGGCACCTTTCCGAGATCAATGGGACACACGCGGAGTGGACTTACGGACTCCTGATCCGGCTCGTCCAAGTGATGGTCGGCGGTCTCACATGGCAGCCGGACGAATGTATGCCACGCACTTGCGCGCACGGTACGGATCGCCCCGTCGGCGACCTGGGTCCTGGTCGAATCAGCTCAGCAGGCTGATCCGTCCCATAGCGCGTTCGGCCCCGAGAATGTCTCTCGAGTGCAGTATCGAAGATGCCGCCAACGAGCGGCACAACCTCGGGGATTCACGACCTGCCGAGCGATGGTCGCCGGACAGCATGCCCGGAACTGCACTACACACCTCCTCTCCTCCCGCGGAGGGCCTACCAGCACTGCAGGTCCCACAAAAATCAGCCCCAGGGCAGTCGTCGGTGCCGAAGCAAATGCCCTGCGCATAGCCGCGGACACTCTTCGAGGAGAGCGCGGCTATCCGGGCACCCTCAGCAAGCTGATTCACGACGACCCAGAGCTCGAATACTTATCGATCTGAACAATAGTGATTATCAGTATTCCCGATCGATGTATAGAACAGATTTGAACTAGGGCCCGTCGGGGTAGCGCGGGCCGACCGAGGTTCCGTGCGATTACGACGACCTGACCGTCTGGGATGCGGCTCGGGGCGACCGAACGCCACGACGGCGCGACCAACGACGACCGATACAGCTCGACCAAAACCATAGGGACCCCCGATTCGAGGGCAACACAATTCGGGTCATGCGTGGTGAGGGCTTGCCGATCAGGTTCGGCCGTCTACCCGATCCACGAGGAGTTGGAATGTTCGCAGTACGTGGATTTGCCGCCGCCGTGATCGGTGCCGCAACCCTGACCGGTGCTGGGGCGGCCGCCGCGGCGCCGTTGCCGCTCGAACCGCAGGCGCCCGCACCGGCCGTGTCGGTCGCAGGGAGCTGTGGTGGTATCACCGACCCGTTCGTGGCGCTGGTCTGCGCGATCAGCAGCCTGTCAGGCGGAGGCGGCACGGCCGTTCGATGAGCAGCCGTGAAGCCGGCTCAGCCGAATAGGCCGCGTGCAACCGGCGCCGAGTTCGGCAGTGGCGCTTCCACTGCCGAACCAGCCGAGCGAAAGCTGAGCGCACAACGAATCGCATCCTCGCGCCACCGGACGAATTCGGCTCGTCGAAGTGTTCACCGAAGTTCGTTCCGCCCGCGCACCCAGGCCTCGGGGGCGGTCGTGTTCAAGCTTCGTTCCCGAAGACAACCCCACCGGCGGGTCGTTCTTCGTAGGCGAAGACCACCTGATCGACCACCTCAACGAGTTCCTCGACCTTCTCGGGGTTTCGCTTCACCGAGACGTACCTGACTGAACGCGAGACCCTTCGTGGTCCTGCCGTCGACCGAATCTTCGGCGGCGTAGCCCCGCATCGGTACGGAAGCTTCGTTCGGGCAGCGACGAGAGATTCGACCAGCCCTGCGAATGTCGCGGTTCGGAGCGCACTACACGTCGTGAACGCTAGGCATACCAAGCTGTATTGTCCACTCCGGTAGCGATATTCACGATCGAGGTCGCCGGTGAATCGGTATGTCGCACGAGTAAACCCCCAAGATTCCCGCCGAACAGGATCGGACTGACGACAGACGCCGCGCGCACCAGCTCTGTGCTCCCGGTGGATGGCCTGTGTACTGGTATCTCGATAGGGTCGGGTGACCAGAACTCCTGCACGACATACCCTCCGTGGGTTGCCGCCGAGGTCACCGCATCGTGCCATTCGGCGGCAGTAGTCGCTTGCCCTACGACTACCCCTCGTCCGCCGAGTTGATCATGCGGTTTCAGTATGAACCTGTCTTGCTCGCTGGTGAGCAGAGAAAGTAGATCGAGAGAGCGGCCGCGCCAGGATACGTTCAGGTCCGCGACCACTCGAGTCCATGGAATATGCGTCTCTACGAACACGCGGTCTGCTGTGGGCAGCGAGTCCGCAGATTCGCTCAGCCATGCCAAGATCTTCTTACTGGAGTACAGATCCGCCAACTCTGGTGCCAGGGTGACCGCAGTACCGGCCTCCATGGCGTGGCGCAGCGGACCGATGTCCCATTTCACTTGCTTCGCGCCTTCGTGTGTGTACGCGAAAGTGCGATAAGCGATATCTATCCGCTGACCCCGATGCGTAAGCGCGGTAGGGGAGGAGTCCAGCTGGTCGGGAATGGCGAAACCGCAGGATATGCCATGACCGTTGAAATCGTCGATTGTTTCCGAGAAATAGTCCCTGGAACCGAGTCCTTCGTCGCTCCAGCCGAGCAAGCACACCCGGGGATTCGATATGTCGTACGCTCGTGCGGCTTTCATGACGACTTCGCGGCGAGCCGTGAATGTATCGGGCACAACGAATTTTGCGGCAATGTCGCGGCGCATAGCCTTGAGTTTGTTCATGAAGAACCGGTTCTGTCTGGTCATTTGTTCCGGTCCGGCGATGCCGCTCGTGATGTTGTATTCGACGAAGCGGGGGATGCCACCGCTGATGATGATGTCCGGCCGGGCCATATCCAGCGCGGTCGCGTTCCATTTCGGATCGTCTGTCAACATCGACGCTGGAGGGCGTCGGTAGCCGAGCAATTCGGCCAACTCCGTCGGTGTTTTCGCTCGCTCGGTGCAAATAGACTCGATCAGGCGGAGCAATCTACGAGACATGCTCGTCAATTCATGTACCTTCGCCGAAGGTAGGAGAACCGGCCTCAACGGTACAGGGCCCGTAGGTGAGCGATACTCACCGGATGCCAGCGCGAGGTCCAATTCCGCCGCTTGGCGTGTGCTGCGTTCCTGATCCCGAGGCGTTCCCAGCAGTGCCCGATCCCATTCGGCCTGCAATTCATTGACGATACCCACGCACTCTCCGTATTCAACATGAGCCGATGTTCAGAAACGGTGTTCGCACGCGGCTAGGGTCGGACAATGGCCGATGGCCAGGACTGCGGCTCATCGATGCGAGAGATCAACGGCATATCGCGGATGTCGTGATGGTTGAGCACCCACATGAGGAACCGGTCGACCCCCATGCCGAATCCCGATGTCAACATCGGAAGTTCCGCTTTCATGCGGAGGTACCATGCGTAGTCGGCTTCGTTGACGCCGTGTAGCGCCATGGACTTGCGCAACTCCTCAGCTTCGGTATGCCGTTCGCCCGACCCGAACACTTCGCCCATTCCGAAATAGAGATCAGCGCACTTGGCCGTCGAGCCGTTCTCATCACCGAAGGCGTGGTAGAAGGGCACCGTCGAACTGTCGAAGTGATGAACCCAGACGAACTCGGATACACGTTCCATCAGTAGACGCTCACCGATGCGGGTAAGGGTTCGGGAACCTTCGCTGCCGCTCACAGCACCCTGTACATCGGCGACCACCGCGGCCGCTTCATCGAAGGTGAGCTGGTCGAAGCCCTCGACGCGGTCGGTCATCCTGACCAGGTGGGAGACGTCGCCTCGTGCCTGGATCAAACGGTCTCCCACTCGATCGAGGATGGCGGCCGCCAGTGCCTTCGCATAGCCGGTGACGTATCGAATAAGGCTGTCCAGATCGCCGGGTAGTTCCGCCTCGCTATGTGTGTATTGGCTGAGATGCGTCTCGTCCGGCTGTTCGGTACGAAACGACGGCAAGATCGTGTAACAGCCATCAGGTGCGAGTCGGCAGCCGTATTCCAGTGCGAATTGTATGGAGTCGGGCAAGTATGTGTCGACGCCGCCGACCGTCACCGCAACCGGCTCGGAGTCGCTGCCCGACGCGGAGGGGCAGGTGACCGTTCGGGTGGTCATGGGCAGGAACAAGTTCTTGAGTCCCTGTGATCCTGCATAACGGGCAGTCTCGGTGAAAATGATGTCGTGCAGCTCGGCGATCAGATGATACCAAGGAGATCTCAGATATTCGATGAGTGTGTCGGGATTGTTGCTGTCGCGAGCGGGTGGGGGAGCGACCGTAATCGCCGCCGAGCCGGTTGAGGTCACCGAACTACCTTTCTATCGCGAACCGATGGCTATGCAGGGGCTATGTTGTGGTTGTGATGAAATATGTTGTCCGGGTCGTAGCGCGACTTGACTTCGGATAGTTTCCGATATCGGTCTCTTCCGTAATGTTCGGCAACGTTGATTCCGACCTCATCCTGTAGGTAGTTCACGTAGGCTCCGCCGGAGCTCCAGGGGGCAAGCCGCGCCATGCTCCGGCGTGCCCAGTCCACGTGCTCCTCGTCCGTACGGGAGTCGGTCCACTGAGCTGAGGCGGTGAATATGTACGGCGCCTGCCGTGCCGGAAAGGCGGACGTTTGCTCGGGTACGTCGAGTATTGCCCCGCGCAGGAATTCGAAGTCTATGCAAGACAGGGGCGACGTGATTTCCGCCGCGGCCTCGATGGCTTCGTGCACAGATGCTGAGGTTAATTCGGAAAGATAGCACGACTTCGTGAAGTACCGGTTTCCGTGAGGTTCCCCGTAGTCGCCTAGTGCTTGCAGTTCCGCATGTGTCAAGACCTGGTTCAAAACTGCGGAGGGCGACGAGGCCGCGAACAGTGGGGCGATCATTTCGCCGGCTCGCGCCGAATCGCCGAGCCATATAGCGGTGAGGAACAACGCCGGCTTTCCGTGTAGCTCTCGGGGCAGCCAATCTTGCGTGCCCGCGATCTTCAAAGCGCCGACCGTGTGGAGGTCCGGCGGCTGCCGCTCAGCGAACTCTCGGTATGCCTCCAGCGCTGCACTCGCGGTGTCCATCGCATGGACACCGGATCGATACGCCACTGGGCCGACTCGGCGGAGCCGGAGAGTGAACCGGGTGACGATTCCGAAGTTTCCGCCGCCGCCTCGAAGTGCCCACAGCAGGTCGGGATGTGTGACATCATCCGCTTCCACAATCGATCCATCGGCGAGCACGACCTCGGCTCGCAGGATGTGGTCACAGGTCAGACCCCATTTTCGAGCCAGCCAGCCGTAGCCGCCACCCAACGCGAGCCCGGCCAAGCCGGTGTGCGATACGACGCCGGCCGGGCAGGCAAGCCCATGAGGAATGGTCGCGGCGTCCACGTCCCGCAGCAGGCAGCCGCCCGCCGCGGTCGCTGTTCGGGAGGCCGGATCGACGGTCACCGCGGTCATCAGCGAAAGGTCGATCATGACCGCATGATCGGCTACCGCGCTACCGGCAACGTTGTGGCCACCACCGCGCACGGTCACCGAATGGCCCGCCGCACGAGCGAACCGGATTACAGCCACCACATCCGCCGTGTCGCGGCATCGCGCGATCAGCACTGGATGGCGGTCGTGCATTCCATTCCATACTCGACGGAATGCGTCGTATTGTCTGTCGTCGGGGGATATTAACCGGTCGCCCATCAGTGATCGAAGCGCCGGCATATCCAATGCCGATTGGTGCGTCAAAGATCCACCCGTCGTTCGCGCACTGGCCTTTCCGTCATCCTCGCGTTCATTCTGCGCCGCTGTCAAAGTCGTAGCTTCCCAGTCCGTGGGGGTGTCGGTGCTGACCGTGGGTGGCGCAGCGGCACTGTAGCGAGACTCGAATCGCTCAGTGTCGCAGATCGAGTGACAGTGCGACGCCGAAATCGCGTCCTGACGAGAGGATCTCGCCGCCGTAGCGACGGCGGGAAGGCTGAAGTGACCGAGAAGGCTGAAGTGACCGAGAAGGCTGAAGTGACCGAGAAGGCTGAAGTGACACTGTCCATGCGGTGGGAATCCGTTATGCTGATCGGGCAGTAGTACGACACTCATTCTTCGACCGGACAGAGCGGGAGCCCCCTCTCGGGGCTGGCCACCGCTGTGCCACACTTTTTTGCGAGGCTACCCGATGACTGCTCTTCCTTCGGCATATCCTGAAGCTTCTTCTCAAATGCCTGCCGCTGCCGAACTTGCCTGCCGTATGGACGCGGCGCGACTGGCGGAAGAGCTTTCCTCGGTCTCTGTTGTCTCCTGGCAGAAACAGCGAACCCATGTCCTCGGGCTCGACGGTGAAAGTGAATTGGGCACCACGAGCCCACCCACCGAGCTCGAGTGGAGGGTACTCCCGCTCTGGAGCATCGGTGGGGACGCAGATCGTACGGATCCAGGCGGTCCGGAGGACAAGGGATATGCGCCCACGATTTGGTGGAGTCGACTGCCCTGTATGCGGGAGGTCGTCTCAGCCATTCCGGTGCCATTCAATTCCGTGCGACTGATGGCTCTCGGCCCCGGCGCGTCCTCGGATGAGCATTGTGACCCCAAATATGATGTGCGCCGGGGCTTCTGTCGGCTGCACATTCCTGTGCTGACGAACCCGGACGCTATTCTTGTCCTTGACGGTGTTCGCTACTGCTGGGCGCCCGGGGAACTGTGGTACGGCGATTTCAGTCGGCTTCATCGTGTTGAGAACAGAGGTGCGGAAGTGCGTGTGCACCTCGTCATCGATGCGCTCATGACGTCTGATCTGGTTCAGCTGTTTCCGGCCCGATTTCGTCAGTCGTTCGAAGATCATGGTGCGCTGTTCAACTCTTTCGGCTTGGCTTGCGCGGATTGCAGGCCATGGGCGCATCCGCGCAAGTTTGCTATCCCCAGATCGTTTCTCAACTTCACCGACGACGCGCCTCTGGAAACTTCGGAGCCGAAGTTGTCTGTCGAACTGCACTATTCCGATCGCAACGTCTACATGAAGACCGTGAATGGCACCGTGCTCGCGATGACCCCGGTGGGGGACAGCAGGTTCCGGTTTTCCGGTTGGAGTGATCAACGAACCGTCGTAGTAGACGATGGTTCGATCGTCTTGGAAAGCCGTTTCGGCCATGACCGGCGGACGTCGAGGATCTTCGATCAGGTCGATTCGGACCACTGACCGTCGATGAGGACACGACAGGCATCATTCGCCGTTGCCCGGCGGTGGGACTGCTGCATGCTCGATGATCCACAGCGGTCCGTCCGCGCAGTGAACTTGCAGGCCGGTGCCCGGTGTGGTCCTCGTGCGTAGTACTTTCAGCCAGCGATCGCCCACCTGAGCGATCGGGCCGGACCCGGCCCGCATCGCCCGAAACGTTCGAACCTGGTTGTGTATCTCGCGCGCGTTGCGCCCCCAGTCGATGCGTAGAAAATCTGGTTCCATAGGCCCGGCATAGGACGCTCGGGTCTCGTCTTGGGGTTCGCCGAGGTCGCCGCCCGCCACTCGATCGAGGCCCTGCGGCAGCAGTTCCCGTATCACCGGCTCCATCCGATGCCACAGGAGCTCAGGGGTCGGTTCGTCGTCGATCGGTATGCCGTCTTGTTGCACGATTACGTTGCCGGTATCGAAGCCGTCGTCCATCCGGTGCAGCGTTATCCCGAATTCGGTGTCGCCGCGGCGGATCGCCCACTGGATGGGTTCCGGTCCGCGGTACTTGGGCAGCATCGAAGGATGGATATTGAGAGCTCCGTGCGCCGGGATTCGCAGGACCGAAGATGGTATGCGCCAGTTGAAGCCGCATACCAGGAGAAGATCGGATCGATAGCCGGTAAGTATGTCGGCTAGACCCGAAGCGGTTCCGGGAAGCAGGAAGTCCATTCCTGGCGGGGCAGCCTGGAGCATCTCGCCTACGGCTCCGACGACATCTGGTGACGGTGCTGCCGCGGGCTTTCGTGAGCGGCTGTACACATAAGCGACCGGCAGGTGCCCAGCCTGTTCGCATACGTTGTGCAGCGTCGAGAACTCCTTGGCGCCGCGGGCAGCGATCACGATTCGCAGGCGATCCGTCACGCGATCACTTCCTGCGAAGTGCGCTCGATCGCGTCGGCCAACTCGGCTACGGTAGCCGCTTCGAATATCGTCCGAACCGCGATCTCGACACCGAGTGATCTTCGGATGGCCGCCGTCAATCGCATCACCGACAACGAGTGGCCGCCCAAGCCGAAGAAGTCGTCGTCGGCACTGACCCGTTCGAGCCCGAGCAATTCGGCGTACAAGTCCGCCACCGCCTTCTGCGTTGCCGTTTCGGGTGCGCGATACTCCGTACTGGACCGATACCTCGGCGCGGGCAGTGCCTGCTGGTCCACCTTGCCGTTCAACGTCAGCGGCATCGCATCGAGCACCACGATCGCCGCGGGCACCATGAATTTCGGGACATGGCTTGCCACGTGCTGACGCAGCGCGGCCTCGTCGACTCCACGGACGGCATCGACGGGGACCACGTATCCGATGAGCCGCCGGTCTCCGGGCCGGTCTTCGCGGACTGTTACCGCCGCGTGTGCCACCTCAGGGTGCGAGCCCAGCGCCGATCGCAATTCAGCCGGTTCGATGCGGAACCCGCGGATCTTGATTTGATCATCGTTTCGTCCCAAGAACTCGAGTTCACCGGAATGGGTCCAACGCGCCAGGTCGCCCGTCCGATACAGTCTCCTTCCGGAGCCACTGAAATGGTCTGCGATGAATCTGCTCGCTGTCAGGCCGGGGCGTGCCCAATATCCCTGAGCGACACCCGCACCGCCCACGTACAGCTCACCGGCGACTCCGACCGGCACACGACGCAGCCGAGCGTCGAGTACCTGGAACGTCAGCCCGGCCAGGGGCATGCCGATGAGGCTGGCCGAGGAGCCGGTGTCGGTTGGGCCGACCTCCCGGAACGAGGCGTGCACGGTTGTTTCTGTGGTGCCGTACATATTGATCAATCGCACCTCGGGATGCGCGGCCAGCCACGATCGCAATCGGTGCGGTGTCAACGCCTCACCCCCGAAAACGATCGTCCCGAGCGTTTCGCTCAGGGCTCCGGCCGCCGACCGTAACGCGTCGAATGCGGAGGGAGTCTGGCTCAGGACGGTCACCCGTTCCTCGGTGAGCAACCGGAGAAGGTCGTGCGGGGACTTCACGACGGCATCCGGAACTATGACCAGCCGTCCGCCGTGGAGCAACGGTCCCCAGAATTCCCATACCGAGAAGTCGAAAGCATAGGAGTGAGTCGACGTCCATACCTGGCCGGACCCGAAGTCCATGCGACCGCTGAAGGCGGTGAACAGTTTACATATGTTCGCGTGGGTGACCGCGACCCCTTTGGGGGTACCGGTGGTGCCGGAGGTGTATATGACGTACGCGACCTGCTCGGCTGGCAGTTTCGTATGGGGAGTGCTGGGGAGGGTATCGATGGCCGGATCCGTCGCATCCACTGTGGGGATAGGGGCTCCGATCTCCTGTAACAGGGTCTTTGTGCGACCGATCAGGTCGCTGGTGGTGATCACCGCCGAGGGTGTCGCGTCGTGAAGCACGAAGCGGATTCGTCGGTGCGGATACGCCACATCAATCGGCACGTATGCCGCACCGAGTTTCAGCACCGCCATGATCGCGATGACCGTGTGCGCCGACCGCGGCAGCAGTAGCGCCACCCGGGACCCCGCGGTGACGCCCGCGGCTACGAGGCGAGTCGCCAAACGGCCCGCCTCGTTGTCCAGCTGCGAGTACGTCCACGAGCGCGACTCGAATACGACCGCACGGGCGTCCGGGGTACGTGCTACCTGTGCGGAGAACAGCTCCGGGATCGATGCACCGCCTGCGGTGGTGAGCTTGCCACCGCTGCCAAACGCATCCAATCGACGGCTGTCGAGTTCATCGAGTAGTTCGACGTCGCCGACCGGCCCGCTCGCATCGGCGACCAGGCTTTCGAGTACGCGCACGAATTGTGTCGCAAGACCGTCGACGGTGGCTCGGTCGAACAAGTCCTCGGCATATTCGATGGTCGCGGGCCAGCCGCAGTGATCGAGGGTTTCCTCGATGGTGAAGGTCAGGTCCAGCCGGGCCACCCCGGTTGCCACCGGCATCCGGGTCGCCGTCACGCCGGGCAAGTCGATGTCGGCGGCTGTGTTGTTCTGGAAGACCAGGATGGTCTGGAACAGCGGGTGGTGGGCGGTGGAGCGGATCGGGTTGAGTTTTTCGATCACGACTTCGAATGGAGCGTCCTGATTGTCGTAGGCCGCCAATGCTTTCCGCTTGACCTGGGTCAGCAGTTCTTTGAACGGCATCCGCGATGTGACCTCAGCGCGGAGCGTCCACATGTTGACGAAGAAACCGACCAGGTCATCGGCTGCCTCGTCGGTGCGACCGGCGATGGGGGAGCCGACCACGATGTCGTCACCGGCCCCCCGCAGATGTAACAGCGCCACCAACGCCGACTGCAATACCATCGACACCGTCACTTCTTCCCGGCGCGCAAGCTGCCTGATCGCGGTTTGCAGCGCCGGGTCGATCACGAAGGTCGTCGTGTCCCCTCGATAGGAGACGACCCGTGGTCGCGGTCGGTCGGTGGGCAGATTCAGGCATTGCGGCGCCCCGGCCAACTCGGTCCGCCAGTACGCGATCTGCTCCGACAGCACACTGTCGGGGCACGTCTCCGATCCCAACAGCGCCAGTTGCCACAGGGTGTAGTCGATGTACTGGACCGGCAGCGGTGCCCACTGGGGAGCCTGGTGGTCGACACGTGACCGGTAGGCGCGGGCCAAGTCCCGCATAAACGGCACCGAGGACCATCCGTCAGCGGCGATATGGTGCACGAGCAGAACCAGGATGTGCTCGTTCTCGCTGCGCCGCAATACATTTGCCCGTACGGGGGCCTCAGCGGCTAGATCGAACTCATATCGGGCCAGCGGCAGAAGCGCGTTCGAGAGCTGCTCGGTGGCCCAGCCGGTCGCGTCCACCACATGCCACCCGACATCGACAGCCCCGGCATCGAGAACCCGCTGTCGCGGCACTCCGTCCACCTCGGGAAACACCGTCCGCAACGACTCGTGGCGAGCAAGCACATCCATCACCGCGACTCGCAAAGCCTCGACATTCAGTGCGCCGGTGAGCGACCACACCATCGGGATGTTGTAGGTCGCCGACGGCCCCTCCAGCCGATGCAGAAACCACAACCGGGTCTGCGCGAACGACAGCGGCACCACCGCCGGACGCGGCGCTGCGGTAAGGGGTGGACGCAGCCGCAGCCGCCCATCGATACTGGCTGACAGCCCGGCGACGGTTGGTGTGTCGAATACCTGCCGGACGGGAACCTCGGCCTTCATCACCGATCGGATTCGGCTGACCAGCCGGGTCGCCGACAGTGAGTGGCCGCCCAGTTCGAAGAAGTCGTCATCGACCCCGACCCGGTCGAGGCCCAGGACGTGCGCGAACAATCCCGCCAGCACCTCCTGCGGGATCGTTTCCGGCGCTCGATACTCCACTTCGGACCGATACTCCGGTGCCGGCAACGCTTGCCGATCGACTTTCCCGTTCACCGTCAACGGCATCGCCTCGAGCACCACGATCACCGCCGGGACCATGAACCCCGGCAACCGTCGCGCCACGAAACGGCGCACCGCGGCCACATCGACACCACCAGACGCCGAATCGAGCACGACATACCCGACCAACCGATGCTCCCCCGGCCCGTCCACGCGCGCCACCACCACCGCCTGCACCACCGCCGGATACGCGGCCAGCACCGCCTCGACCTCGCCGGGTTCGACCCGGAACCCCCGGATCTTCACCTGATCATCGACCCGGCCACAAAACTCCAACTCCCCCGAACGATTCCACCGCACCAAATCACCCGTCCGATACAACCGACCCCCCA
>NZ_JAMFLC010000049.1:0-23587 GCF_023501985.1 Nocardia sputi
AGCCCATCCAGATGCGGGAACAGGACCGCCATCGGTCCAAGATCAGAACACCGGCCACATGATCGATTATCAAGCGCGCGTTGGCAATCCGGGTCGGGTCAATCACGCAAACCGTGCCAGATCCAGTATTGGGCCGGAATCGACAAAGGCCGCTACTGGTGACGGTAGGTCGAGAAAGGTCGCAACCTCGACACCGGCGGGGAAGCTATCCAACTCGCTCACGATTCTTCGCCCGCGGCCCAGGACGGACTCAACGATCTCACGGAATGCGCTGATATCGAACAGTAAAAGAGCCGATTACCGGCAGGGCGTGCACCGGTACACCGATGGCATGCACAAGATGCAGTGGCGCCTCCCGGCGCGCCGCCATCGCCGCACCCCAGCGGATGGCAGCTAGCGACGCTGGAGAGCCGTCGACACCGACACGCTCAGCAGCGGCCCAGTTGCTCGTCATCGGCGCTCGAGGTTTGGATCCGTTGGAGCGCGTGTTATTCGGGTCGGTCGGCGTCGGTCTGATCAAGCACGCCGAATGTCCGGCCGCTGTCATACCGGCTGCCGCGGCGACAATGACGCCGTCGTCCCACCTGCCGGTACTGGTGGGCGTAGATGGTTCGCGCTGTAGCACTCGCGCGGTTGCGATCGCATTCGACGAAGCGACGAGCAGGAACGTAGGGCTGGTGGCGGTAACGACATGGTCCGCTCGAAATGGGGCGACCACGCCGCCCAACACAGCGCAGCAGCGAGCCGAGGCGGTTCTCGACGAAGCCCTGGCGAGCTTCACCGACAAGTATCCGGATGTCTGCGTAGATCGGTCGTCATCGAAGGCCGCCCGACGCAGCGGCTGCAGGAGGCGTCCCGGCACGCGCAACTGGTCCGTACTCGGTAGCCGTGGACGTGGCGGAATTACCGGCGCCACGCTCGGTTCGGTCAGTCAAGCGGTACTGCAAGCCAGCCGCATCCCGGTCCTCATCGCTCCATGTCGACAATGACCGCCCTCGTACGCACCACAGTCCGACCCGCCGGGCACGCACTCGGACGAGAGCGAACATGTCGGGTAGTGAACGCCCGCGAGCATCGTCGCAGCAAGCTGCCCCTTCCGCCGCTATGGGTGGTGCTGGTAGACGTCGGGTATTCCGTCGTTGTCGTCGTCGCGGGTTTCTGTTTCGGCGATGCGCCGGTAGGTTCGGTTGCGTAGCCGCAACACCACCGCGGCCAGGAGTGCGGCGGTGAGGGTGCCGATGAGTACCCCGATGCGGACGTGATCCTCCCGCGACGGGTCGCCTGCGAAGGCGAGTTCGCCGATGAGCAGTGACACGGTGAATCCGATCCCACCCAGCAGCGCGACCCCGGCCACGTCGATCCAGCGCAGGTCGGTATCGAGTTCGGCGCGGGTGAGCTTCGCGGTCAGATAAGTGGTGGCGAGGATGCCGAACGCTTTCCCGCATACCAGCCCGACGGCGATACCGAGTGTGACCCGGTCGGCGAGGGATTCGACCAGCCCGTTCAGCCCTCCGATGGTGACCCCTGCGGCCAGGAACGCGAATACCGGCACCGCGACAGCAGCGGAGATCGGCCGCAGGCGGTGCTCGAACTGTTCGGCGAGTCCTCGGCGTGCCGGGTTGCCCGGATCGTCGTCGCGGGATTTGTGGAGCACGGGAACGGTGAAGCCGAGCAGTACCCCGGCGACGGTGGCGTGGACGCCGGACTGGTGGACCAGCCACCAGGTGAGCAAGGCAAGTGGCACCAGAAGCCAGAACGAGCGGATCCTGCGTTGCACCGCGGTAGCGAACGCGACCAGTGGGATGGCCGCGAGCCCGAGGTAGGGCAGGTGTAGTTCGTCGGTGTAGAAGATCGCGATCACCGTCACCGCGAGCAGATCATCGACCACCGCGAGGGTGAGCAGGAAGGTCCGTAACGCCGTCGGCAGATGCGAACTGACGACCGCCAGGACAGCGAGGGCGAACGCGATATCGGTAGCGGTGGGAATCGCCCATCCGTTCACCGCGCCGTCGTTGCCGAGGTTGAACGCGATGAAGATCAGGGCGGGGCCGGCCATTCCTCCGACCGCCGCCACCACGGGCAGCGCAGCGCGGCGCGGATCCCGCAGATCACCGGCCACGAACTCGCGTTTGAGCTCGAGTCCGACCACGAAGAAGAACACCGCGAGCAACCCGTCGGCCGCCCATGCCTCCAACGGAAGATGCAAATGCAGGCTTTCGGGACCGAGCTGAAAGTCGCGCAGCCTCTCGTACGCGCCCGACCACGGCGTATTGGCCCAGATCAAGCCGATGGCCGAGGCCACGATCAGCAGGACACCACCAGCGGTCTCGGTCCGCAAGATCGCCGCGACCCGCCGCGTCTCAGGCCAGGAACCACGCGCAAACAAACGTAGCCGGGACTCGGGGGCAGTCATTTCGAAGTCCGCCTCTCATGAATTCCTGCGGCGGCACGTCCGCGCCAGTCGGCAACCGGCCGCAGCCCCATACCGCGGCGGGGAGCTACAGCAGCACAGGCAGGACCACCGGTAATGCACACGTGGGCAGCGTCCGCCGGTGGGCCGGAATCAGAGACGCCGCCCAACGTCCTCGGACCCGAGGTCCTGCGTCGTATGGCTCTCGCTCGCTGCAGCATCATGGTGCGCCCATCAACTGGTCGGCCCGAACCCGCAACCGGGCCGGGTTTGCCGACCAGACTTCCCGGCGCTCCGCCTGTAAAGATGCCGCATAGACACCCAGACACGCAAACCGACCCACCCGCATCGATCGCGCGCCAACCACTGAGGTGTGCTACCAGCCGGCCGCCGGCTCGATGTTCAATGACGTGTCAGCACAATCATGTGTCGGCTAGGACTGGTTCCCGCGTTCAGCGTTAAGACTCGACGTGGTCGAGGATCGCGGTTCGGGCGATGGCCCAGGCCGGTGAGGTGGCGTCGGTGAACTCGGCGTGGCCGGTGCCGGGCAGCACCCGCAGTTCGGCGGCATTGCCGGCGCGAGTCGCCGCGCTGATGTAGCGGCGGCTGTGTTCGAGGGCTACCACGCGGTCGGTGTCGCCGTGCACGGCGGTGACGCGCAGGCCGGTCGGCAGGTGAGCGATGGGTGAGGCGAAGTCATAGCGGTCGGGCACCTCGCTGGGTGAGCCGCCGAGCAGTTTCCGCACAAACCCATCACGCCCGTTGGTCACAGCGAACTCCAGGTCCAGCACGGCGGCCATGAGGGTGACGCTGCGGATACGTATCTCTGTGGCGGTCTTCACCGACGCTGCGCCGCGCCGGCCGCAGATCCAGGCGGCCAGGTGTCCGCCGGCGGAGTACCCGCCCAGGTGGACCAGCTGCGGGTCCAGCAGGTTACCGACGCGGGACTGCGGTAGCACTGCGCGCGCCCACAGGGCCCGGGTGCCGGCTGTGGAGTTTCTCGAGTCATCGTGTCCGGCTCCGTCACCCCGTCTCCTGCGTGATCCTCCAGGAGGGTTCGTTCGGTGGTGTACAAGAGCCGGCCATGACAGGGCAATTCTCTTATCACGGGCAATGAAACCCGCCGACGCTGGTCATCTACTCGGGTACGCGAACGCGCGGTCGGACTGCTGCACGGCCCGCATGGCATTCTCGGGCCCTACTCGGTGTCGGGCCCCGTCGGTCACTGCCGGACGTCGCCGCCAGCGCCCGCCTCGACCGACGGGATGCCATTTGCTTCGGGCGCAGGTTTACGGCATCTTTACTAGTGGTGCGCCGGGAAGTCTGGTCGGCAACTCGACCCTGATGGTGGGTTGAGTCATACGGCGATCAGGAGCTGATTGTGCACCTGCCGGAGTCCACATCTTGATTGGACCGGGGTTTCTCGCCGACGCCATCGTCGGCTGTCCATGCTCGGGCATCGTCGCGACGGCCGCAGACGCCGCTGTCGTTCCGAGCTTCCATACGCACGCCACCATGATCACTGGCTCACGGCCATTGACCCTTACCGATGCCGCTGCCGCTGGCGCTCGACCCCGGACTCTCACCCCACAGCCGCACCAGTTCCGGCTCCCTGCCGTCTGCCCTTTCATGAGGGACCGTCCGGATATTCACGCCCGTCCCGCCGCACGCGAAGGAAACCAGGTTCATGACATCGAGTGATCACAACAGCGCACGGCTCGAGCACCTGCGCATGGCGCTGGGATGGGATCCGGTCCGGCGCAGCTGGTTCGGCTTGAACGCCAAAGACATCGACTTGAACGCGGCGGCATTGCTGTTCGCCGATAAGCAGATCACCGATGTGGTCTATCACCAGCAACTCAGCTCGCGAGACGGCTCGGTGCGCCACCTCGGTGACAGCACCACCGGGGAAGGCAAGGGCGACAACGAGGTCATCACCGTCGATCTGAGCCGCATCCAACCGCAGGTGACCACCGTCATTTTCCTCGTCACCTGCTACACCGGGCAGACCTTCGGCCAGATCGAGAACGCGTTCTGCCGGGTGGTCGACACCATCTCCGATGCCGAGATCGCCCGTCACGACCTCAGCGCAGAGGCATCCCACACCGGCCTGGTGATGGGCAAGGTGTCCCGCACCGATGGAATATGGCACTTCGAGCCGATTTACCAGGCCATCCAGGCACAACATCCCGTCGAGGCGATCGCCCACCTGAACCGGTTCTTGACCTGATCAGCCCCTCCCCGCATGGCCGAACGAAGTCGGCCCCGAACAGGCCATGAGGCGGCGAGCGATCGAGCACCGGCGTACGCCGAACCCGACACCCGGAGGTGACAACGGATGTCCCGATTGCGCTCGATTCGGTTGACAGTCATGCAGATCAATCCCTGCAGCCCCAACCCGTTGGTGCGCGGCACCGATCGCCTGGAATCCGCCATCCGGATCCTGGCCATCCTCACATGCCTCGTCGCGATCCCGGTCGCGGCGGCAGCGGGCCACGAAGACTACACAGTGGCCGCCGAACGCATCCGAATCGACAACGCAACCAAGGTCGCAGTCACCGCGACAATCACCCTGGAACCCAGCCGCACCCGCCGGATATCGATAGCGGAAGTCGGTTGGATGCACGACGGGATGCCCGGCAGCGCCACCATCGTCGTGCCCACCACTTCGGTGCGCGGCCACTCGATAGCGATCTGGCTCGGCGCCGATGCCACTCCCACCACGCCCCCAGTCAAACCAGCACGCGCGGTCATGCTCGGAATCGGCGCCGCCACCGTCGTGCTGATCCAGTTCTGGGTTACCGCGCTGATGCTCGTGATAGCCACCCGTTGGTGTGTCACCAGATATCAGCGCCAGCTATGGGAGAGGCACTGGGAAAACCTCGATGCCGACGCCACATGAAGCGCCTTCTTCGATCCGCATCCGAGCTGCGCCATACTGTTGGGCCGACCGTAGACCCGCGAGAGCCTGATCGCGGCCTACGGTACACGCCGCCCAGATGGGGTTTGTTTCAGCCGCGGTGTAGCCCGGGCTTGTTCAGCCGTGGACCTGCTGGGGAATCGGCCCGGGAGGCGGGTTCCACAGGTCCTGGCGCGTCGGCTACGCGGCGCTGGTTGTCTCCTCCGGCGGCTCTGGCATCGACCTCACGTCGCGCGAAGGCGATATCGCGTGCGCTCCGCACCGACAATCGGCCGAGCGAGGCCGCGGCGAAGAACAGGATCAGCGCACCGAGACCATAGAAATACGTCAGTTGTAGTACGGCACGTTTGAGATCGGAGGTGGCGACGGGGTCACCGGCATCCCCGATTCCCAGCGGCCCCGCCAGTTGCGGCCCGATCACGAACCACACGCCCGCCGCCACTGCCAGCCACCCGCCGAAACTCGCCACAAGTCGATTACGGCTCACCAACATGAGCAATCCACCGATGGCCGCGGTGACGCCGGGCAATACCTGGAGCCACCCGCGCGCCGCCGTCCACACCCATGGCTCGTCCGGAGTGAATGCGAAATCGAAAGACGGTCCGATGAACGGGATCAGCGCACCCCAAATCCCCAGGAGTAGCACCGCGAGCCCGCCGAGGGCTCCACGGCTACGTGGAATCCGAAGCCTACGGCCGCCTCCTGCAGAAACATTGTCGTCGACGTCCCTCATTGAGGTTCACCCCGGGTAGTGGACACCGAGTTAGCAGGATCGATGGTTCTGCTGGTAAGGATGTTTGCTGTGCCTCCTCGTAAACGTCGGTCGTATACGACCGAGTACAAGGTCGAGGCTGCTCATCGGGTGATCGACACTGGTCGCACGATCGCCGATGTGGCCCGAGAGCTGGGGATCGACGCCGGGATGCTGAGTACCTGGGTCAGAGACGAACGCCGCCGCGTCGAGGCAGCCACCGGGCAGGGCGAGGAACCGTTGTCGGCGCCGGAACGCGCCGAACTACAGGCGCTGCGAAAGCGAGTCGCCGAGCAGGACAAGGACATTGCCTTCCTCAAAAAAGCCTCGGCGTACTTTGCCGCGATGCAGAACAACCGGCCCGGTTCGATCTGATGGCGAAGTACGCCGCCCCCGACACCGCGGCGGTTGCCCACACCGCCGGGACTCCCACCGCGCCGCGACGGTTCGGTGTCGCCCGGATGGCGCGGCTTCTCGAGGTCTCGGCCTCGGGGTTCTACGCGTGGCGTAAACGCCGGGCCGCGACAGCGCCCACACCCCGGCAGCGGCGCCGTGCGGATCTGACGATGAAGATCCTGGACGTGCACGCCGATTCCGAGGGCACCTACGGGTCACCGCGGATCACCGACGAGCTGCGTGAGCGCGGGGAAAGGGTGAGCGCCAAGACCGTCGCGAAGATCATGGCCGAGATCGGGATCGAGGGCATCAGCCCGCGCACGTTCAAGGTCGCGACCACGGTCGTCGACCAGGGCGCGTCGTTCCCGCCGGACCTGGTGGCACGCGCGTTCGACCAGGGCCGCCCCGATGCCGTGTGGACCACCGATTTCACGTATCTGAGCTACGGTGAGGGCGAGATGTATCTGTGCGCGATCCGCGACGGGCACACCCGCCGCGTCCTCGGTCACCTCGTGGCCGACCATATCGGCGCCGACGTGGTCGCAAACGTCATCGAGCAGGCCGTCAACACGCGCGGCGGACAGGTCGCCGACACGATTCTGCATTCCGACCGCGGCGGCGAATTCACCGCCACCTTGACCGCGCAAACCTGCGCCCGCCACGGGCTGCGCCGCTCCATGGGCGCCACCGGCATCTGCTGGGACAACAGTCCCGCCGAATCGCTGTGGTCCACCTTCAAACACGAGTTCTACTACCGCCACACCTTCACCCACAAGACCGAACTCGTTGCCGCGGTTGACAAATGGATTCATCGATACAACATTTCCCGGCGACACTCCTCGATCGGCGGGATCAGTCCCCTCCGCTACGAACAGTCAATATCGACAGACGCGGCGAACGCCGCGTAACCAACTGTCCACCATTCGGGGTGAACCTCACATGACGCCTCCATTCGTCGAAGTAGGTGCATGTTTCGCCTACCCCTTGCCCGCCGCGATACGCACGACCACCGCAGCCGAGATCCACAGCCTCCGGTGCGCGCGAAGGAGCATGCCTGCGCAGGTATGCGCGTAGAGCGCTGGATGGACCGCTTGATAAGCCCGACAAGCGGCAGCGGCGGACACTCGCCCAGGCCGCAGTGCCCAGCTCGGCGCTGAGTTTCCGAGCAGTCGCCGGCGAGGTCGGCGATCACGCGAGTTCCCAGCCGTCATTCGATCGCCGTCTTCACCGTGGCTGGCTACCCACTCTGGAACGTCGAGGATGCCTGAAGCTGCACGCCTTCCTTCTCGCAGTCGCGTCGCCATTTGCAGGCGGCGAGGGCGCCGCAGTGTGGCGACGCCCTCGCGCGTGGTCAGTTGGCCAGGTCGCGCTGGTTGAAACGAAGGAGGCCGGCCCCGACCAGGACCACCGAGATCACATCCAGGACGGCGGCGTCGGTCCATTGGATTCCGTTGCGCAGCGGTTCTCCGCCGATGTAGTAGTGGAACGGCGAGAGATACTTCAGCCAGTCGGCATTGATGACACCGGCGAGGCTGTTGGCGGCGTAGGCGAGCACTCCGGCGCCCGCGGTTCCAGCGAGGACCGGGCCGCGCCTTCCGGTCGCGGCGCCGACCCCGATCGCCAAGGCGCCGAAGACGATTGCCAGCAGTATCAGGTTGAGGCTTTGGGCGGCGAACTCGCCGATGCTGATCGAATCGAGATCGGCTGACGAGCGAATCGCCATCATTCCGAGCAAGACCGTCACTCCGATCGCCACGGCTAGAACGCGTTTTCATCTGTCTGATGTCCCTTTGTCCCCTTATGGTGATGACACGGTCATCGCTAATTGATGACATGGGGTCGGGAACCCCCTCCCTTCCAGCGTGGCCTGGCCTTTTGTCGTTTGGAGTATGAGGATTCGATCCTCCGACCCCCAGTTCGGGGCAGCGTAACCGCAATCGGATTCGCGGGGTACGGCCCTCGGCATTGGAGTCGATTCGGATTCGGGAGATCTTTTGTGAGCCGTTGCCTTTGATGCGTGTGCCTTCATCGCTGATGGCGAGTTGCCTCGATTCGAGTTCCTCTCCGCGCGCCTGGTTCGACAATGCGCTGCTGCGAGGGCAGCTGCGCCGCAGCACGATCCCTCGACCACGCGGAAGACCGGTACGGTCTCGCCTGGCGGACTAACGGGGCTCTGCGCCGATCCTCGTCCGGCCCCCTATGCGGGTATCGCACCGATTTCGTTGGCTGACCAGCCGGGGCAGGGCGACATGCCACGCGTCCTGAGCGGATCTCGCCCGCTGGGATTGTCGGTGCGCCTGGCCTGCGGGTTGGTAAAGTCTGTCGCCGGTGTGCCGGGAAGTCTGGTCGGCGATCGCTGAGCCTTGCCTAGTTCCCGAAAGGCCCGTCGATGAGGTCAGCCGCTAAAACGCACACCGGATTGTCGCAGTTGATGCACAGCCGCCCTGTGCTGCTGTTCGCATTCGCCTTCGCTGTGATGGCCGACCCGGTGTCTTCGGTTGCCTACGCGATCGAGGCCGCGCTGCGCGCCCTGAACGGCGACCTCGCGCTCCTGCTGCCGACGATGGGACTGGTCGTCGCGATCGTGGTGCTGGTTATCGTCAACTACCACCAATTGGTGGCCCGCTATCCCCAGGGTGGTGGCGCGGCGGCGGCCACCGGGGAGGCGTTCGGCGAGGACATGGCGTTCGTGCCTATCGGCGCGTTGATCGTGGATTTCGTACTCACTATCGCCATCAGCTCCGCGGCCGGGGCGTCGGCGATCATCGCGTTCGTGCCCGCACTGGCTCCGTGGCGGGTGCCGATCGCGCTGCTGTTGGTGGTGGCTGTCGCCAGCGGAACCTGGTTCGGGCATGTGGGCCGTACGGTGTTCGCGGTCATGACGGTGGCGTTTATCGTGCTGGCCGTCGCGGTCCTGGGCTTCGGGCTGTTCGCCCAGCCGCACCCGTCCGGCGTCACCAGCGCCGACCCCGGGCATTCGCCGGTGCTGGCTGTGGCGCTGGCGTTTCCGGTGGCGATGGCGCTGGCCACCGGCATCGAGGCCCCTTCTTCGGCGATCGCCCAGCTCGGGCAGCTCGACGACCCGGGCCGGCGTCGCTTCGGCCAGGTGACGCTGTGGCTGACGCTGGGCGTGGTCGGGACCATCACGCTGGGACTGACCGCCCAATCGGTTTGGCTGGGCATCGGCGTCCCCCACGAGGACACCACCCAGATCGCCGAACTCGCCCGCGCGGTCGCGCCGGCCCCGGTGTTCGGCGCCTTTCAGGCCATGACCGCGCTGCTGCTGCTCTCGGCGGCCAGCTCCTCGTTCCAGGCCGGCCCCGGGTTGCTCAAAGCCCTTGCGAGTCAACGTCATGCGAGCGTTGCGAGCACCGGCATCCTGCCCAGTCGGCTGGGCCGCATCAACGTCCACCACACTCCGTACTGGGGTGTGGTGGTGTTCTTGCTGGCCTCCGGCGCGGTCATCACCGCAGCCGGCGGACGCGACCAGGAACTGGTCCTGTTCTACGCCGCATCGGTGTTCGTCAGCTTCCTGTCCGGTCTGATCGCGATGTCCCGCTTCTCGCTACGTGAGCGCCGCACCGGCTTGTTCGTTGTCAACCTCGTCGGAGCGCTGGCGGTCGGGTTCACCCTGGCGGTCACCTCACCCGGGGCGGCCCGATCATCTCCATTGGCGCTTCGCTGCTCATCGCGCTGGTGTTGTACCGCCTGTGGGTTGGGTCGGGGCGTCCGCGGGGAGTCCGGAACGTCGCCGCCGACGCCGAGGCGGTCACGGAGTCGTGACAGCGCCGGTTGTCACTCCGATGACGTAACCGATCCGGTCCGGTCGGACTCTACCGGCCGGCGCCTGGCATCGGACCTGTCGTGACTTCCGTACTCGTCAACATCGCCCGCGCCCATTCGGCCTCCGTCCCGGTGTGAGCTGCCGGGACTGGGTACTCGAGCACCCGACGGGCAAGCAAGGGTGTTCCGGGACTGGCAGGACAACCCTATTTGGATGGTGGAGCTGGGCGCCGCGTCGGCGGGCGGTACCGAAATCACGTTTTCGCCTGTTGATCCGAGGCTGTCGACCCTCGACCTGAGCGGTGATTCTTGCGTCCTCGAATCCCTTGTCGGATAACAGCCATAGCGGATAACAGCGAGATTCCGACGGCGAGTATCGCAGACCATGTGAGGCTGTGAGTGGCGTAGGAAACTTGGCGGAACCCAGGTGCCGGATAGTTGTCGTGGCCCCTGGCCCACCGGATCAGCAATCCGACCTGGGTGCCCGGATCCCGGGCTGTCGCATAGGAAACCACTCGCGTCAGTTCATCGCCCTTGCTGTTCAGGTAGAGCGCGGTGGCGGT
Source organism: Nocardia sputi (assembly GCF_023501985.1). Taxonomy (NCBI): domain Bacteria; kingdom Bacillati; phylum Actinomycetota; class Actinomycetes; order Mycobacteriales; family Nocardiaceae; genus Nocardia; species Nocardia sputi. The sequence goes on from NZ_JAMFLC010000049.1 coordinate 10,824, forward strand.
GGTGAAGATTGCGACGAGCGCCATGGCAACGATCACCAGGTGGGTGAGCGCCGCGGTGCGGGTCACCGTGTTGACCGCCACGCTGCACACCGCGATGATGATCGCGACGCTGGTGAGGATGCCCCACGTTCCACTGGCTTTCGGATTGGGTACCGACGTTTGCGCCCAGAGATCGACCCAGAAGGTGGTCACGTGGATCCGTCCGAAGGCGTTCGCGTGGATCACGCCGTCCGTCCCGCCGGTGCCTGTGGTCAGCCACGGCTGAAACAGAAGGACAAAGGTGATGACGCAGCCGACCGCGGCACACAGGTAGACACAGTTCCCGCGGAGTGCGGCCCCCAGCCACTTTCCTCCAAGAGTAGGCCGTAGACGTGCGCCACCCCGTCGCCGTCGTGATATCCGATCAGTCTGGTGGGGCTGTTCGAGTCGCGCTTTTCTGTTCTGCCAAGGCGTCGGGTGCACGATTTTCCAGCCTATGAGCTGGGCTGTATGGATTCCGTCAAGGACGAAAGCCCTGCGCAATAAGGATTCGTCAAACCCTCAGGGGTACAGCCACAAGTCCCAGGCTAGGCAGGCGACGGCCGCGGTCACTGCGCCGAGGCCGATTGCGCTCACGATCGCCCACACGCCACCCTCGCCGATGCCGGCGAGCAACCCTAGTAGCGCGACCGCCACGGTCAGCGCCGGTGCGAGGTAGCGGTACCTGGTCAGGAATGCACGCAACTCTCGGGTCTCTGTCCGTGACGCGGGCGAGTCGTGTCCGTCGGCATGGTCGGCTCTGCGTGCCATCAGTTCCTCGGTTCTCGCCGTCCGGTCTCGGACCGACGGATTCGGCGGTCAGGACCGGTGCCGGATTCGGCTGGCTGGTTGCCGAATCGGTGCGATGCAGGGTTTCGCCGCAGCCACCAAGACTCGCCCTCCGCAGCATGAGCCTGCACGCGTGCGAACCCGGTCACCAGTGTTGGCGCGACTATCGACATCGTCCTGTCCGATTCCGGATCGTCGTCCGCCACTGTGCCTGCCGACGCACTGTCCGCGCAGTAATCTTGACGAAATCCTGACGCTCACCCTCGGTTCCTTGACGAGATGCCGAGGCCCGCTCGGCCGGTCGTGGCATGAGAACGGTGGGCAGCCGGGGCAGTTCGAGTCGGTGTGGGTGGGAAGGGCGGCGATTCGGATGTAGAAGCCGTCGATCTGTTGGATCGTGTCCATGAACCGGTCGAGGTCGACTGGTTTGGTGACGTAGACGTTGGCGCGAACCGATAGCTGGACAGGATGCGTTCTTCCAGGCCGGAGGTAGTGAGAACTACGACCGGGATCGATGACAGTGTCGTGTCGGTTTTGATCTGTTCGAGGACCGTCGTATTTCGGCAGGTTCAGGTCCAGCAGTCGATCCGGGTTGGCCGGGATTACTCCTGGAATCGGTAGCCCATGCCCGCTTCGGTGAGCAGATGCTGGGGGTGAGAGGGGTCGTCCTCCAGTTTGCGGCGCAGTTGCGCCAGGTAGACGCGCAGGTAGTGGGTCTCGGTGGCGTAGGACGGGCCCCACACCTCTCGCAGCAGCTCCCGCCGCCCGACCAGCTTTCCCCTGTTGCGCACCAGCATCTCGAGCATGCCCCACTCGGTGGGAGTCAGGTGCACGGCCTCGCCGCGCTTGGTGACCTTCTTGGCGGCCAGGTCGACGGTGAACGATTCGGTGGTCACCACAGGAGCCGAGGCGTCGGGATCGGTGGCGCCGCGGCGGACCGCGGCGCGCAGCCGAGCCAGCAGCTCGTCCATGCCGAAGGGTTTGGTGACGTAGTCGTCGGCGCCCGCATCCAGCGCTTCGACCTTGTCGGTGGAATCCGTACGCGCCGACAACACGATCACCGGAGCCGAGGTCCATCCGCGCAACCCGGCGAGCACCTCGATGCCGTCCATGTCGGGCAATCCCAGGTCGAGGATCACGACGTCCGGATGCCGGTCGGCAGCCGCGCGCAGGCCCGCGCCACCGGACGCGGCGGTGATCACCTCGTAGCCTCGGACCGAGAGATTGATCCGCAACGCGCGCACGATCTGTGGTTCGTCATCGACGACGAGCACCTTGGTCGCCACCGCCTCGGGCGTCTTCGTCACAACCGCCGCCTCCTGTGTCGTCACCGGCACCTCATTCACCCGCGCTCGACGTCTCGTGCGCGATCTCGCCGCCGGTGCCGTTCGCGTTCGGCGGCTCGGCGCCGCCGGGCAAATCGACCAGCATGGTCAATCCTCCACCCGGCGTCGGCTCGGCGTGCACCGTGCCGCCCATGGCTTCGATGAATCCGCGCACCACCGACAGTCCGAGCCCGACTCCGGCGGTGTTGTCCCGGTCGCCGAGCCGCTGGAACGGTTCGAACAGCTGCTCCTCGGTGCCGTGCGGCACGCCGGGGCCGGTGTCGACGACAGCGATCGAGACCCGGTCGCCGGTGCGTTCCGCAGTGACCCGGATCGTGCCCGCGCGTGGCGCGTGGCGCAGCGCGTTGTCCAGCAAGTTGGCCAGCACCCGTTCCAGCAGGCCGCTGTCGGCGCGCACCGAGACGTCGCCGACCTCGACCCGGACCCGGTCCATCGCCGCGCGCCGCAACCCGCGCGCGCCCATCCCGACGCTCACCAGTGCGCGGTGCACCGCCTCGTCCAGGTAGACCCGCCGCGGCTGCGGCGTGATCACGCCGACCGCCAGCCGGGAGGAGTCGAGCAGATTGCCGACCAGCGCGGTGAGCTGATCCACCGATTCCTCGATCGTCTCCAGCAGTTCGGCGGTGTCCTTCGGAGAGAACTCGACGTCGTCGCTGCGCAGGCTGGACACCGCCGCCTTGGCTCCGGCCAGCGGGGTACGTAGGTCGTGGCTGACCGCGGAGAGCAACGCCCGCCGCAGGCGATCGGCCTCCAGCACGGCAGCGGCGGCGCCCGCCTCCTCGGCCAGACGCGCCTGCCGCACCAAGGCGACGGCCTGGTTGGTCACCGCGTTGAGCACCGGGCGATCGGCCGCGGCCAGTGGACGGCCCGCGAGCAGCAGCCAGTGGCGGGCATCGCCCGCTTCGACAACGGTGTCCGCCTCGGAGGGCTGCTGCGGCGGATCGGCGCCCACCTGGGCCAGCACCTGGTCACCTGCCATCAGGGCGAGCGCACGCTGCGCGAAGACCTCCCGGATCTGCTCGAGCAGCCGAGGCAGATCCGCGCCGTACAGTATCGCGCCGGAGAACATGGTCAGCAGCTCGGCTTGCCGGGAGGCCTTGCGTGCTTGACCGGTTCGCTTCGCGGCCAGATCGACCAGCGCCGCCACCGCGACGGCGACGATCAGCAGTACCACGACGGTGATGAAACTGTTCGGCTCGGCAATGGTCAGGCTGTAGTGGGGCGGCGCGAAGAACCAGTTCAACAGCAGGCCCGACAGCAGCGCCGAGAGCGATGCGGGCACGACGCCGCCCAGCAGCGCCACCGCGACCACACCCACGACGAACACCGCGCTGATGCCGCCGAGATCCAGCACTTCATCGAGGTAGGCGGCGCTGAGCGCGCAGACCAGCGCCGGCACGAGAACCGCCGCGAGCCACGCGGCCACGGGGCGGCGCGGGCGCAGCGCCGAGTACCGCAACCCGCGGTGGGCTTGTTCGTGCGTCACCATGTGCACGTCGATCTTGCCGGATCGCTGCACCACGGTGGAGCCGATGCCCTCGTCGAACATTCGCGCCCAGCGCGAGCGACGCGACGTGCCGAGCACGAGCTGGGTGGCGTTCGCCTCGCGGGCGAACTCGAGCAACGCGGTGGGCACGTCCTCCCCGGTGACGGTATGCAGCGAGGCGCCCAGACTGGCCGCCAGCTCACGCAGCCGGGCCAGCCGCTCGGTGGAAACCCCAGCCAAGCCGTCGCCGCACACCACGTGCACGACGATCAGGTCGGCGCTGGATTTGGTGGCGATCCGGCTGGCCCGGCGCACGATTGTCTCCGATTCCGGGCCGCCGGTCACCGCCACCACGACGCGTTCGCGTGCCTCCCACAGCTCGGTGATCCGGTGGTCGGCCCGGTATTTCGCCAGCGCGGCGTCGACCTGGTCGGCCAGCCACAGCAGCGCCAGTTCGCGCAGCGCGGTGAGGTTTCCCGCGCGGAAGTAGTTGCGCAGCGCCGCGTCGATGCGCTCGGCGGCGTACACGTTGCCGTGGGACAGCCTGCGCCGCAACGCTTCCGGGGTGATGTCGACCAGCTCCACCTGATCCGCGCCGCGTACCACCGCGTCCGGCACGGTTTCGCGCTGCTGGATACCGGTGATCTGCTCGACGACATCGTTGAGGCTCTCGAGATGCTGCACGTTGACCGTGGAGATCACGTCGATGCCCGCGTCGAGCAATTCCGCCACGTCCTGCCAGCGTTTCTGGTGCTTGCTGCCGGGCGCGTTGGTGTGCGCCAGCTCGTCGACCAGCACCACCGCCGGAGCGCGCCGCAGCACCGCGTCGACGTCGAGTTCCGGGAAGGTGCTGCCGCGATACTCGATCGGTTTCGGTGGAATGTGCTCGATGCCTGCGAGCAATTGCTCGGTCTTGCGCCTGCCGTGTGTTTCGACCACCGCCGCCACCACGTCGCGGCCGCGCTCCAGCCGTCGGTGCGCCTCGCCGAGCATGGCGTAGGTCTTACCGACTCCCGGCGCGGCGCCGAGGTAGATACGCAGCTGACCGCGTTTCACCTGTTCATCATCGCGCGCTTAGCTTCCTCGGCCGTACCGACCGAGGTCGCTGCGGCGCGCTGTGCCGGGTGTCCGGACCGCGCCACTCGCACGTCACCGCCGCGCACCGTAAGCATCGATCACCACGATCTGGCGGGCGCGTGCCTGTTCTCGAGTTCCGAGCGCGCGGATGATCAGCGCGCAGCAGATGAACAAGACGACTACGGCTACTGCCGACATGACGATTTTCTCCTCCCACCCGCCGGGTGATTCCCGGTCGCACCGGCGTAGTCCCCGGGCCGGGTCCTCCACTTCTACCTTCGTCGCACATGCGGACCCCGATTTTTACGGGCTGTTGACGGTCTACCTCCATTCCTTGACGCGTTGCTTGCGGGCGTCGCTCCGACTGTCAACGAACCGCAAATGCCATGAACCGGGGCGTCAAGAAACCGTCAGGGAGTGACCAGCAGAGCCGAACGGGCGCTTCACTCGCTCTGTCGCGCCAAAGCATGGCGCGCGGATGGAGGTTGTCGAGTCATGTCGGTCGTCGTGTTCACCGTGCTCACCGTGGTGGCGTTCGCGCTGCTGGGGCTGGTCCAGCGCGGGGTGGAGAATTTGTGACCGCGAACCTGATCGGTCTGGTTCTCGCCGTCGGCGTGGCGCTCTACCTGGTCGCGGCGCTGCTGTTCCCCGAAAGGTTCTGAGTGAGCACGACAACCGCCGGGGTCGTCTTCGTGGCCTCACTGATCCTGGCGCTCGCGCTGGTGCACGTGCCGCTGGGCGACTACATGTACCGGGTGTACGAGGGACGTCGGCACTTTCGCGCCGAACGCCTCGTCTACCGCGTGATAGGGGCGCAACCCGACGTCGAGCAGCCGTGGCCGGTGTACGCACGCAGCGTCCTGGCCTTCTCCGCGGTCGGCATTCTCTTCCTGTTCTTCTTCCAACTCCTGCAAGACAGATTGCCGCTGCACCTGAACGATCCGGGCACCGAGATGACGCCCGCGCTGGCCTGGAACACCGCGGTCAGCTTCGTGACCAACACCAACTGGCAGAACTACTCCGGTGAGTCCACCCAGGGCCATCTGGTGCAGATGGCTGGGCTGGCGGTGCAGAACTTCGTCTCGGCGGCCGTCGGCATGGCGGTGGCGGTGGCGCTGGTGCGCGGGTTCGCCCGCCGGCACACCGGCGACCTCGGCAACTTCTGGGTGGACCTGGTGCGCGGCACCCTGCGTATCCTGCTGCCGATCGCATTCGTGTTCGCGCTCGTGCTGGTGGCGGGTGGTGCGATACAGAACTTCCACCTGCACGACCAAGTGGGGCAAACCCTCAACGGCACCCAGCAGGCCATCACCGGCGGCCCGGTCGCCAGCCAAGAGGTGATCAAAGAACTCGGCACCAACGGCGGTGGTTTCTACAACACCAACTCCGCCCACCCGTTCGAGAACCCGACCACCTGGACCAACTGGGTGGAGATCTTCCTGCTGCTGGTGATCAGCTTCTCGCTGCCGCGCACCTTCGGCCGGATGGTGGGCAGCCGTAGGCAGGGCTACGCGATCGTCGCGGTGATGGGCACGATCGCGCTGCTCAGCGTGACGTTGACCAATGTGTTCCAGCTGCGGCACCACGGCACCGTGCCGACCGCGATCGGCGCCTCGACCGAAGGCGTGGAACAGCGTTTCGGCGTATCGAATTCGGCCACCTTCGCCGCGGCGACCACGCTTACCTCCACCGGCGCGGTCGATTCGTCCCATGACTCCTCCACCAGCCTCGGCGGTCTGATGCTGTTGTTCAACATGCAGCTGGGCGAGGTCGCGCCCGGCGGTACCGGCTCGGGCCTGTACGGCATGCTGATCCTGGCGGTGATCACCGTGTTCGTTGCCGGACTGATGGTGGGGCGCACACCGGAGTACCTGGGGAAGAAGATCACGCCGCGCGAAATCAAGCTCGCCGCGTCGTATTTCCTGATCAGCCCGCTGATCGTGCTGGTCGGCACGGCGGTGGCCGTGGCGCTGCCCGGCCAGCGCGCGAGCATGCTGAACACCGGGCCGCATGGTCTGTCGGAGGTGCTCTACGCCTTCACCTCGGCGGCCAACAACAACGGCTCGGCGTTCGCGGGCCTGACCGGCAACACCGAGTGGTACAACACCGCCCTGGGCCTGGCGATGCTTGTCGGTCGCTTCCTGCCGATCATCTTCGTGCTCGCCCTTGCCGGTTCACTGGCGCGGCAAGGCACCACTCCCGCGTCGATCGGCACGCTGCCGACGCACCGGCCACAGTTCGTCGGCATGGTCGTCGGCGTGACGGTCATCCTGGTCGCGCTCACCTTCCTGCCCGTGCTCGCACTCGGGCCGCTCGCCGAAGGAATCCACTGACATGTCCGGTCCCGTCATCGATGAGAACGTCGCCGCGCAGACCGTGCGCGCGCGTCCGCGGCGGGGCACGAGCGTCCCGAGTGGAGTGCTCGACCCGAAGCTGCTGCTGACCTCGTTGCCGGACGCGGTCCGCAAGCTCGATCCCCGCACCCTTTGGCGCAACCCGGTGATGCTGATCGTCGAGCTGGGCGCGATGTGGTCGACCATTCTCGCGCTGGTCGACCCGACCTTCTTCGCCTGGGCGATCGTCGTATGGCTCTGGCTCACCGTGATCTTCGCCAACCTGGCCGAGGCCATCGCCGAAGGCCGGGGAAAAGCCCAGGCAGACACGTTGCGCAAAGCCAAGACCGACACCATCGCGCGGCGGCTGGTCGATTGGTCGCCGGGCGCGCGGATGGTCGAAGAATCCGTCGCCGCGCCCGAGTTGCGCCGCGGCGATCACGTCGTGGTCGAGGCCGGGGAGGTGATCCCCGGCGACGGTGACGTGGTAGAGGGCATCGCCTCGGTAGACGAGTCCGCGATCACCGGCGAATCCGCGCCGGTGATCAGGGAATCCGGCGGTGACCGTTCGGCGGTGACCGGGGGCACCACCGTGCTGTCGGACCGGATCATCGTGCGGATCACCCAGGAACCGGGCCGCAGTTTCATCGACAAGATGATCGCGCTGGTGGAAGGCGCGAGCAGGCAGAAGACGCCGAACGAGATCGCGCTGAACATCCTGCTGGCGGCGCTGACGATCATCTTCGTCTTCTCGGTCGTCACGTTGCAGCCGATGGCGATCTTCAGCAAGGCGAACAACCCAGGGGTGCCGGACACCGCCGCGCTGGACGTGCACGGCGTCACCGGCATCGTGCTGGTTTCGTTGCTGGTGTGCCTGATCCCCACCACCATCGGCGCACTGCTGTCGGCCATCGGCATCGCGGGAATGGACCGCCTGGTGCAGCGCAACGTGCTGGCCATGTCCGGCCGCGCCGTCGAGGCCGCCGGAGACGTGAACACGCTGCTGCTGGACAAGACCGGCACCATCACCCTCGGCAACCGCCAAGCCACGGACTTCGTCCCAGTGCCTGGCGTGAGCAAGGACCAATTGGCCGACGCCGCCCAACTGTCCAGCCTCGCCGACGAGACGCCGGAGGGCCGCTCCATCGTCGTCTACGCCAAACAGGCCCACGGTCTGCGTGAGCGGACGCCGGGCGAGCTGACCCACGCGCACTGGGTCGAGTTCACCGCCCAGACCCGGATGTCGGGCGTCGACCTGGACGGCCGACAGTTGCGCAAAGGCGCGGCGAGCGCAGTGACCGAATGGGTGCGTTCCCGAGGCGGCGTGGTGCCCGACCAGCTCGGCGCGACCGTCGACGGCATCTCTGCGGCAGGCGGCACGCCGTTGGTGGTCGGTCAGGTCACCGATGGAGCGGCTGCGGTGCTCGGCGTGGTCCACCTCAAGGACGTGGTGAAGCAGGGCATGCGGGAGCGTTTCGACGAGATGCGCCGGATGGGCATCCGCACGGTGATGATCACCGGCGACAACCCGTTGACCGCCAGAGCGATCGCCGACGAAGCAGGCGTCGACGACTTCCTCGCCGAGGCCACGCCGGAGGACAAGCTGGCGCTGATCAAGAAGGAACAGCAGGGCGGGCGGCTGGTCGCGATGACCGGCGACGGAACCAACGACGCGCCCGCCCTCGCGCAGGCCGACGTGGGCGTCGCGATGAACACCGGTACCTCGGCAGCCAAAGAGGCGGGCAACATGGTCGATCTGGACTCCGATCCGACCAAACTGATCGAGATCGTGGAGATCGGCAAACAGTTGCTCATCACCCGCGGCGCGCTAACGACGTTCTCCATCGCCAACGACATCGCCAAGTACTTCGCGATCATCCCCGCGTTGTTCGTGCCGTTGTTTCCCGGTCTCGACCTGCTCAACATCATGCGGCTGGCCAGTCCGCAGTCGGCGATCCTGTCCGCGGTGATCTTCAACGCCGTCGTCATCGTGGCATTGATCCCGTTGGCGCTGCGCGGCGTACGTTACCGGCCGTCGAACGCGTCGAAGTTGCTCAGCCGCAACCTGACCGTTTACGGGCTCGGCGGCATCATCGCGCCGTTCCTCGGCGTCAAACTCATCGACCTCGTGGTCCGATTCCTCCCCGGGATGTCCTGATATGCGCTATTCGACCTGGATCCGGCAACATCTCGCCGCGCTTCGCGCGCTGCTGGCGCTCACGGTGGTCACCGGAATCGTGTACCCCCTGGCGGTCTTCGCGGTCGCGCAGCTGCCCGGACTGCGCGAGAAAGCGGACGGTTCGCTGGTCGAGGTGAACGGAACGACCGTGGGCTCCGTCCTGATCGGGCAGTCGTTCACCGATGCCGACGGCGCCGCTCTGGTGCAGTACTTCCAGAGCCGTCCGTCGGCTGCCGGCGACGGGTACGATCCGATGTCGACCGCCGCGAGCAATCTCGGACCGGAGGACGTCGTCGACGCCCCGGCACGCGCGAGCCTGCTCACCACGGTGTGTGCCCGAAGCAAGGAGGTCGGCGACCGTGAGGGGGTCGACGGCAGCCGTCCGTTCTGCACGAAAGACGGTGTGGGCGCAGTGCTCTCGATCATCGGCCCGCGCGACTCCGACGGAGATGTATCGCAGCCGGTGCAAGTCGTCAGCGTGAACCAGGCATGCCCGGCGACGCCGTTCCTGCACACCTATCGGGGCGTGCGGGTCGACTGCGCAGAACCGGGCCGGAGTTACTCGGCCGGCCGCATCGTGCCGATCCATGGCGATGCTCCCATCGACCCAGCGGTACCCGCCGACGCCGTCACCGCCAGCGGCAGCGGGTTGGACCCGCACATCTCTCCGGAGTACGCGGCCATCCAGGTTACTCGCGTCGCCAAGGCGCGCGGCGTTTCCGAACAGCAGGTGCGCATGCTGGTAGACGAACACACCAGCAGGCGGACTCTGCGGTTCCTCGGCGAGCATCGCGTGAACGTGCTTCAGCTGAACATCGAGTTGGACCACCGCTATCCGTACCGCGCATGAGAGGACGTGTCAGCTCATGCGCTGCAGGAACAGCGGCGAGATCCGGCGCGCCACTGCATGGGCAATCGCGTCCAGCGCGGGGGTTGGCGGCGATAAGGTGTACGGCGGTGTGCCGGGAAGTCTGGTCGGCGCGTTGTTGGTGCGTGTGCGGCCGGGAGGTTCGGTGATCGGAAGTGCGGCAGCGGCCCAGTGTCGGGGATGGTCACGTCAAGACATCTACTGCAGGCCGGTACGGACCTTGGTCAGGCTGCGGTGAGGCCGGTGCCGCAGGGGCGGCGTTCCTCGGATATAGGCGTGTTGGCGTCGCGTCCCGGATTCGGTCTGGTCGGTGTGGTGCGGGTACCGCATCAGGTCAGCAGCCCGTTGGCGGCTATCGCCCGCCGGATTGGGTACGCGGTGGCGGCGCTGACGGCCACCGTGCTGGTGGTGTACTCAGGGCGCGAGGGATACACCGATTCCCATGATGGACAGCTGTCGCTGCTGGACTGTGTCTATTACGCGACGGTGTCACTGTCGACGACCGGGTACGGCGACATCGCTCCGGCGACACCGACCGCACGATTGGTCAACATCTTCGTCGTGACCCCATTGCGAGTGTTCTTTCTGATCGTGCTGGTCGGCACGACATTGGCTGTGCTGACCGAGGACTCGCGCCAAAGCTTGCGAATCCGGTCCTGGCGGCGCCGTGTGCGTGGACACACAGTGGTGGTCGGTTACGGCACCAAAGGCCGTGCGGCCGTGGAAGCGATGCTCGAGGAGGGCGCTCGGCGATCATCGATCGTCGTCATCGACACCGCGCCGGAGGCAGTCGAGGCTGCGGCCGGGCGCGGCGTGGTCACGGTGCGGGGGTCGGGCACCGCGTCGGAAACGCTGCAGCTGGCGGTGGTGAGCCGGAGTGCGGCAGTGGTAGTCGCTGTGGGACGCGACGACACCGCGGTGCTGTCCACCCTTACCGCCCGCCACCTCGCACCGGCGGTGCGGATCGCGGTGGCGGTACGCCAGAGCGAGAACTCTGAGCTGGTGCGTCGCTGCGGTGCCGAGGTGGTGGTGGTGGTGTCATCGCAGACCACGGGCCGGTTGATGGGTGTGGCTACCGGCGCTCCGCGGGTGGTCGAGTTGATAGAGGATCTGCTCAGCCCGGAGGACGGCTTTGCTGTCGCTCAGCGACCCGCCGAACCGCACGAAATCGGCCTGACCCCGAGGGAGTTGCCCGACATCGTGCTCGGCATCGTCCGCGAGGGACAGCGCCTGCGCACGGCCACCCGCCAACCACCCGCCGTGGCCGTCGGCGACGAACTGCTGTATATCCACCGGGTCACCACCCAGCAATGACCCGTCCCGTGGGCCAGCGGCTACGGCGAACTCTGCGGTCCGCCGTAGCCTGAGAAGTTCTCGGCGACCAAGTCTGCCACCACGTGAAAGTGTTCAGGCGGGGCGGACCACAGGCCAGGGATGCCGTCGCAACAGTCCGGAGACCGACTTCTCCGGCAATTGGTATTTCGCGGCAATCGCTACGGGACCGACCACTTGCTGCCTACAGCATCCGGCGCGGCGTGCTCATCGCTTTGGCACGCCGCAGCGACACCCGTGACCACACCGCCTGCTGCACTGCCACAGTCGCCCAACCTGCCAGTGCCATTCCCGACAGGTTGACCACGAGTTGCAGGACGCTGCCCCAGACGGCCGACCCGACACCGAAAGCAGCGCCGAGTGCGATATTGCCCGCGGCCGGCACGGTGGTGACAGAGATGAATACCCCGGCCAGCCCTCCCGCCTTGGCGGAGGTCAGCGCCAGCACTCCGGCGGCGGCAGCGACGACGGCGACGATGAACGACCATTTGTCGGGTGTGTAGATGAAGGCTGTCCCAGGCCGCGGGCCGGTGACGTCTTCTACGGTGATCCAGCCCAGCCCGCGCCCGAGCAGCGCCAGGGTGAAGGTGATCGCGATCGCGGTGGCGAAGCCGAGCAGCAGCGTGCGGACAGCGAGCCCGAACAAGGCGAATCGGCGACGTACCAGCGCGACTCCGAGTGCGGCGATGGCGCCGAACTCCGGCCCGAGGACCATCGCCCCGATTACCAGAATCTGACTGTCCAACACGATCGCGATCGCGGCGATCACGGTGGCGAAGGTCATGAAACTGAGATAGGTCCAGTTCAGCTCGGTTTCCTCATACGAGCGCTGGGCCACATCAGCCCATACCACCGCGTCTGCGCTGCTACCGGGGGTGCGTACCTCGCAATCGAACCCGCTGCGAGACAGCCAGGTACGCACCGGCTCGATCTCGATAGTGCCCACCCGGTGCAATCCGATCGCGCGCAACCGCTGGATCAATTCGTTGGCCGCCTCACGCGCCACGTCGGCCACCAGCATGTCACCCTTGGGCCGCAGCGCAGCGCCGCGCATCACCGCCAGGCCGCTGACGGCATCGTCCTGTTCCAGAATTCGGATCACGTCATCGGTCATCTCGCTCGGAGCCAGCATTCGCAGTCGCAACACCCAGATAGTGTGCCGCGTCTTTCCGCTGGCATCGGCACCATCCGCCCCAACGATCGACTCAACCTAGTTGTACTGACCACGGACGTTGGTAGCGGCGTGTCGGGCTGACATGGCGAAGACCTCCGGGTGAAGTGCGAGCTGTCTAGGAACGCATTCACCTGCCGGAGGTCTTCGTGTCCCACCGTAATG
>NZ_JAMFLC010000050.1:0-23374 GCF_023501985.1 Nocardia sputi
TCAACCGCATCAAGATGATCAAACGCCAGATGTTCGGGCGCGCGAAACCAGACCTTCTTCGGAAGCGAATCCTGTTGAGCGACTGAGCGACCCGGACCAGCCGAATCACGGAATTTGTGCCAGATCCCCAATACTGACCTCTAGGTTCCGGGTGAACGCTGACCCACCACCCTGTGACGAATCATGAGGTGCTGAACGTGGAGGATTGGGCGGAGATTCGTCGGTTGCATCGTGGCGAGGGGATGCCGATCCGGGCGATTGCCCGGCATCTGCAGATCTCGAAGAACACGGTGAAGAAGGCGCTGGCGGCGCATGAGCCACCGAGATATGAACGGGCGTTGAAGGGTTCGGCGGTGGATGCGTTCGAGCCGCGGGTCCGTGCGTTGCTGGCTGAGTTCCCGGACATGCCGACAACGGTGATCATGGAACGGGTCGGCTGGCAGCGTGGCAAGACGGTGTTCTTCGATCGGGTCGCGCAGCTGCGGCCGTTGTTCAAACCTCCGGATCCGGCCTCGCGGATGGAGTATCAGGCCGGTGAGCTCGCGCAGTGCGACTTATGGTTCCCGCCGGCTGATATTCCGTTCGGGTTTGGTCACCTCGGTCGCCCGCCGGTGCTGGTCATGGTGACCGGGTATTCCCGGATGATCGCGGCGGTGATGATCCCGACGCGTCAGAGCCCTGACTTGCTGGCAGGCCATTGGGCGTTGATCTCGGGGTGGGGCGGGGTGCCGCGAGCGCTGGTGTGGGACAACGAGTCCGCGGTCGGTCACTGGCGTGGCGGCAAGCCGCAGCTGACCGATGCGATGAACGCCTTCCGCGGGATGCTCGGGATCAAGGTGATCCAATGCCGTCCTGGCGATCCCGAAGCCAAGGGCCTCGTCGAGCGCGCGAACGGCTATCTGGAATCTTCGTTCCTGCCCGGCCGAATCTTTACCAGCCCAACCGATTTCAACGCTCAACTGCACGATTGGCTCGGCAAGGCCAACCAGCGCCAGCATCGGCGCCTGGGGTGCCGCCCGGTCGATCGGTGGCCCGCGGACCGGGCCGCGATGCTCGAGCTACCGCCGGTGGATCCGGTGGTCGGCTGGCGGACCGCGACCCGGCTGCCGCGTGATCACTATGTGCGTCTGGACTCCAACGACTATTCGGTGCATCCCGCGGTGATCGGCCGCAACGTCGATGTCCGCGCCGACCTGAACGAGGTCGTGATCACCTGCGGCGGCGCCGAAGTCGGTCGCCACCAGCGCTGCTGGGGCATCGCACCAGACACTCAGCGATCCCGACCACGTGGCCGCCGCGAAAGACCTGCGGCGTTCCCGGCATCTGGCCACGGTCCCTGTGCTCGACACCGGCGTCGAGCACCGCGATCTGTCCACCTATGACCGGTTGCTCAACCTCGACAGCGAAGGGATCGCCTGATGGCCACCAAAACCTCCACCAACGGTGCCCGCAACGTCGGCTCCGAAATCGCCTATCTGGCACGAGCGCTCAAAGCACCCACCCTCGCCGGTGCCGTCGACCGGCTCGCCGAGCGCGCCCGCACCGAGAACTGGAGCCACGAGGAGTTCCTTGCCGCGTGTCTGCAACGCGAAGTCGCCGCCCGCGAAGCCCACGGCGGCGAGGGCCGCATCCGCGCCGCCCGCTTCCCCTCCCGGAAGTCGCTCGAAGAGTTCGACTTCGACCACCAGCGCTCGCTGAAACGCGACATCATCACCCATCTGGGCACCCTGGACTTCGTCGCGGCCCGCGAAAACGTCGTGTTCCTGGGTCCGCCCGGAACCGGCAAGACGCACCTGTCGATCGGGCTGTCCATCCGCGCCTGCCAGGCCGGTCATCGCGTGGCCTTCGCGACCGCCGCAGAGTGGGTTGCGCGGCTGGCCGAGGCTCACTCAGCCGGAAAACTGCAGGCAGAGCTGATTAAGCTCGGCCGGATTCCGCTGCTCGTTATCGATGAGGTCGGGTATATCCCGTTCGAATCCGAGGCCGCGAATCTGTTCTTCCAGCTGGTCTCGTCCCGATACGAGCGGGCAAGTTTGATCGTCACGAGCAACAAACCGTTCGGCCGCTGGGGAGAAGTATTCGGTGACGACGTCGTCGCCGCGGCCATGATCGACCGCCTGGTCCACCACGCCGAGGTCATCTCCCTCAAGGGCGACAGCTACCGTCTCAAGGACCGCGACCTGGGCCGCGTTCCCGCCGCCAAGACCAACGCCTGACCCCGAACGCGCGATATGCGGCAGAAGAGGATGTTCGTCGGACCGCCTGCCTGACAGTTCGCCCGCCGGCGACCGTTCTTGGGGGCTGGCCAAGATAGTATCGGGGCAGGAACTAGGTCGGGACTGGAGATGCCTCGCAACAGACGTCCGCAAGATCGGGAAGAGAAACGCGCCGAGATCGTGGTAGCCGCCCGGCGGTTATTCGTCGAGCAGGGATACGACGCGGCGTCGATGACGCGGATCGCCCGCGAGGCCGGGGTGGTGTCGAACACGCTGTACTGGTACTTCCAGGACAAGGACGCGGTCTTGATCGCGGTTTTGGACGCGGTCCTGGCCGACTCGATGGCCTCCTACAGCCAAGTGCTGGACTCAGGGCTGGCCGATCGGGTGTTGTGGCTGGTCGAGGAATTGGAGCAGTTGGGCCGGCTGGTCAGCACCGTGCACACGCGCGCCGAGGAATCCGCGGCCATCCAGGAATGGCACGAACAGTTCCACGCGCTGGCCGAGGGATTGTTCCGGGCCGAGCTGATCGAGCTCGGCGTGCCCGCCGACGAGGTGGATCCGCTGGTCGAGATCGGCGTTTTTGTTGTCGAGGGCATGCTGACGCATCCGGGCGAGCAGGCCCAGCGGCGCGCGGTGATCGAGACGTTGCTCGCCAGCGCCCGCGGTCTTGCCGCCGCGGCGGGCTGAGTGCCCGGTCCGCGCACGTCCACGAGTCGGGAGCGACCTACCGCGTGGTGGCTGCTGTGTCGTCGAATTGTGTTGCCAGGAAATAGAGTTGGTCACCCACGGCGCGTTCGAAGTGCTCGCCCAGGTAGATGCCGAAGTGGTCGCACGGGTAGCTCTGGAGGTGCACGTGCGCCAGGCCCCGTGCGTGACGCTCGGTGGTCTGCGCGGGCGCGGCGGCGTCGTTGTCGCAGACACACAGCAGTGTCGGAGTGTTGAAGCATGCCAGTGCGCGACCGGGCCGATCCAGTGGAAGGCGCAGCACCAGCCGTGCGGCCAGGGCGTTGGCGGCGTCGAATTCACCGTCCGGGCCGCGCAGGACACCCCACATGCTGTCGCGCCCGACACCGGTCACAGGTTCTTCCCCGCCATCGATCTCGGTCAGCTCGATGTTCTTCGACACCTGAGCCCGCACCGAGGGCAGCTGTTTCAGTAACGCACTGGTGCGCCGCGAGAGCCGGGTCCCCGCGGGCAGAAGTGCCGACGCACCGGCTAGGGCGTCGGGTGAGGCCACGAACGCGGGCATCCAGGACGTACCCGCCATCGGCAACAGGATCGGTTTGGCGCCGAACAAGGAACCGATCGTGTCGAGGACACCGGCCACTGTCAACGCCACTGCGCTCAAGGGGCCGGTCCGGATACGTGCGCGCAACGACGCCGGTCCGTCGGTGAACGGGCACTGGGCCACGACTGCGGCGATACGGGTGTCTTCGGCGGCGACCTGGAGGACATGGCCGCCCCCGAAAGAGCTGCCCCACAACGCGATCCGGTCGACATCGACCTCAGGTAGTGTGCGCGCGTAGGCCAGTGCGGCATGCCAGTCGGCGCGTTGGCGGCCGATATCGAGGAGCTGGCGCGGTGCTCCGCCGCTGGCTCCGAGGTGGCGGTAGTCGAACACCAGCACCGACCACCCCGCCTCGGCGAACCGTTGCGCGTAGGCATCCAGGCGCATCTCTCGAACTGCCCCGAGCCCGTGTCCCATGATCACCATCGGGCGGGGGTCGTGCAGGTCGGGTGCGGTATACAGCCATGCCGCGCACTCGTCCTGGCCCGAGCGGAACGAGACCTCACTCCGCCGCACCGCGACCGCCTCACGCCGATCGGCCTGCCCACTGATTTCCATGATTCGCGTCCTCCCGCTTGACCACCATTCTTCTTGGACGCCATCCAAGAAGCCGGCCGTGGCAACGGTAGAGGCTTCTTGGACGTCAGTCAAGAAAGCGGGGGCCCGCGGATCTGATTGGCGACACCCCGAACCCGAATCGCGTTGTAATCGGCATTACCGGACGCCGTCGGGCTCGGGTGGGTCACGGTTGAGCTGGAAGAGATGGGTCACGGTTAGGACCGATCAATGTGGGCGTACGTCGAAATCACGGTGTCAATCGTTCCAGGGTCGCCGACCGTGCGAAGGGAACGGCTTACCGCTGCAACCCTTCCTTCCCGGTACATCGGCCCTCGCACAACCGGCGGGATGGCTGTGTCGGTAGATCGGCTCGCTGAGCTTCGGCGGTGACGCGTGATCGCTGACGCGTGGCTCTTACCTATCAGCAGGGGGTTCGCTGTCGGATTCGTTTCCCAGGTGCGGTGTCCCGCTGCGCCGCAATCTGTACAGCGCGGCGAGTCCGAGGGCGCTACCGATGGTGAGGGCGAGCGCCGCGAGCGCCGGCGAGGCGCTGGGCGGGGGTTGTTCGCCGTGCCAGTTCCGCACCGCATACGGCGACACCGAGACCACCGTGGGGAGATAGAGCGCGGCAATCGCCAGCACGCCGCTCGAGGTCTCGTGTGGGCATGCCACGCCACAGCAGTAGCCCGCAGTCAGTGCGATCACGATACTGATCGCCACGAAGCCTGCGCGGTTGGCATCTGCAGCGCCGGTGAGAGCGAAGATCGTGATACCTGTGATGAGTGTGATGGCTGTTGCCGTGGAGCGGGCACGGTTGCCTACGGCTATGCCGACTCCGGCCACAGCGATCAACACCGCCACCGCCCAGCCAGGGCGGGGGGCGTAACCGATTGCGTCGGCTGCGGCGGTGAGGCTTACCGCCAGGTACACCCCGACGCCGTCGCGGCCGGGTAGCAGCACGGCTGCGACGGTCGCACTGATGATCGTCGCAGCCACGACTATCCCGATATGCACCGCGTGACTGTCGGCTGGGGCGTTGCTGAACTGTCGGCCGAGCCACTCGGTGGCCGACAGCACAACCATTGCCAGCACGATCGCCGCGAAGATCGGCGCCAACGGCAACTCGCCATGTATCCATGGTGGCCCAGGCTCCCCGGCCGGCGCCCGATTTCGCAGCGTGGCAATGACCAGCAGTGCCGCGGTTGCCGAGATCAACCAGCGAGGTGGGGTCTCCGACACCGTCTGCAGATCTGGATCGAGACCCAGCATCTGCGCCAAACCCCCGAACGCGAAGAAGCTGATTCCACCCAGCGCGAAACCCGCGGCGGGCAACGGCCGAGGCAGTACCACCGCCCCGAGCGCGCCGAGCACCACCGCGCCGCACAGGGCGTCCAGATAGTTCTGCGTGGTCAGTAGATCCGCGGAGGGCACCTGCGGTGCGGCCAGGTGGTTGATCAGCTGAGCCACCGAGCCCGCCGCGGCCGCCGCCCACCCGAGCACCGGCCGGCCGGTCGTGGTGATCCCAACCGCCACGATGACCGCAACGATCACGGCCAGTGCCGCGCTGCGGGGCACGTTGTTGAGCAGCCCCGTGAGCTGGTACGACGTCGCTGCGGGCCGGGCACGGACGGCGACCGGCAAGAACAGCGTGACCCCGGCGACCGCCGCTGCGACGAAGGCCGTCGCCGCATCGAAGACCTCGCCGGTTCTGCTCACAGTTGCCCGAGGCGCTTGTGATCGCACCACGCCTCAACGATTGCCGCAAATAATCTGCATACGACAACTGAAGCAGAACATCTGCGCAATGTATCGAACGTAGGCCACGTGCGGCATGTGGCCGGTTCCCGGTCCCGTCCACGTTGCTTCGACAGGGCTGAATCGGTTGGCATCCCCCAACGCGGGATCGCCCGCGGCCACGACCGGACCCTCTGTCGAAAGGCCGCGGCGACGGCCACGGTGGCGTATCTTTCTTCTCAGGAGCGCCGGGAAGTCTGGTCGGCATGTCATATCCGCCGACCTTGGAAGGGCTTCCATGTCCACTGCTGCAGCGGCGCTGTCCGCGCGCGCCACCGATACCCGCGCAGCCGTTTCGATCGAGCATCTGTCCAAACGCTTCGGCCGCACCGTCGCGGTCGAGGACCTCACCTTGGACGTCGCTCCCGGCGAGGTGTTCGGGTTCCTCGGGCCCAACGGGGCGGGGAAGTCGACCACCATCCGGCTGCTTCTCGGCCTGATCCGACCCACCGCCGGCACGGTGCGGGTGTTCGGCGCCGACGCCGCCGATGTGCGACGTGCCCACCACCACCTCGCATACGTGCCCGCCGACGTCGCCTTGTGGCCGTCGTTGACCGGCGCCGAGACCCTCGAGCTGCTCGCCCGGGTAGGGCCGGGCACCGACGTGGCGTATCGCGACGAGCTGATCGACCGCTTCGCCCTCGACGTGGACAAACCCGCCAAGACCTACTCAACCGGCAACAGGCAGAAAGTCGCTTTGATCGCGGCGTTCGCTTCCCGGGCGCCGCTGCTGGTCCTCGACGAGCCGACCAGCGGGCTGGACCCCTTCATGGAACGCGAGTTCCGGCACTGCGTCGCCGAAGCCCGCGATCGCGGGCAGACAGTGTTTCTCAGTTCGCACATGCTCGGCGAGGTCGAGGCGTTGTGCGATCGGGTCGCGATCCTGCGCTCCGGCCGGCTCGTGGAGATCGCGACCCTGGCCGAGCTGCGCCGGCTGCGCCGCACCATCGTGGAAATCACCTACCAGGGCCAGGCGCCGACGTTGAGCGACGTGGACGGTGTCGAGGCCGTCGAAGCACTCGACGAAGGACGAATGCGGTTCACGCTGTCCGGGCCCGCGGCACCGGCGCTGCGCGCCCTCGCCGCGGCACAAGTGACGGCACTGTCCTCACGCGAACCCACCCTCGAGGAGATCTTCCTCGACTACTACGGGCAGGCACGGCAATGACCGCCACCACGGCCGGCTCGCAACCGGTGAACGTCCCCGCGCCGGGGCGGGCAGCGGCCCGGCTCACCCGACGCCAGGCGCGGCGCGGGGCAGCGATCGTCGCGCTCACCGCCACCGGCCTGTCGGCTCTCGTCGCGGCCCAGTACCGCACCACCTTCGCCGACACCATGGATTCCGATGCCCTGCACGCATTGGCCGAGAACCCCGCCGTGCGCGTCCTGTTCGGCGCTCCGCTCGCCCTCGACGATCCGGGCGGGTTCACCGTCTGGCGCACTGGCACCCCCGTCATGGTGCTGTGCGGCGTATGGGCGCTGTTGACCGCCACCCGGCTCACCCGTGGCGAGGAAGAGGCCGGGCATTGGGAGCTGTTGCTCGGCGGCAGGCTACGCGGGGTGGACCTGCTCGCGCGCTGCGCCGGCACACTGTGGCTGGCCGCCACCGTGATCGCACTCGGGGTCGGGGCCGGGCTGGTCGTGACCGGCACCGACCCCGCCGGAGCGGTCCTGCACGCGGCATCGGTGTTCGCCACCACCGCGATCTTCGCGGGCGTGGGACTGCTCGCCGCGCAACTGTTGCCGTCGCGGGCAGCGGCCACCGGGCTGGCCTCGGCCGTGCTCGGGGTGTGCCTGCTGCTGCGCATGCTCTCCGACGGTGTCGCCGCGCTCGCCTGGACTGCGTGGCTGACCCCGTTCGGCCTCGCCGCCCGCAGCGCACCGTACGCGGACAACCGGGTCGCACCGTTGCTCGTCCTGCTCGGGTTTGCGATCGTGCCGGCCGCGTGCGCTCTCGTCACCGCGGCAGGACGTGACCTCGGCGGCGCCGTGATCGACCTGTCCGACACCCGGGCAGCCCGGACCCGTCTGCTCGGATCGGTGGCCGGTTTCGCTGTACGGCGTACTGTTGCGCCCACCACCGGGTGGGCGGTCGGGATCGCCGCCTACTTCCTGCTGATCGGGGCGCTGATTTCCTCGATCCTCCAATTCTTCGACAAAAACCCCCGTTTCGCCGAACTCGCGGCGACAGCCGGTTTCGGTGGCCTCGCATCGGCTTCCGGGTTCGCCGCGACGATGTTCGCGCTGCTCGCCATCCCGTCCGGGCTCTACGCCGCCATCCGGATCGCAGCCATGGCCGCCGATGAGAAGGCCCGCCGCTGGACCGCCCTGCACGCTCTGCCGCTGTCACGGTACCGCTCGACCGGAACAGAAATCGCCGTCACCGCCACCGGGCTCGCAGTCCTGCTGTTCACCGCCGCGGTCGCGATGTGGGCTGGTGCGGTGCTCACCGGTGCGCCGCTCGGCCTCGGTGAGGCCCTCGCCGGTGCCGCCAACGTCGCCCCGGTGGCCCTGCTCGCGCTCGGCGCCGCGGTCCTGGCACTGGGCTGGTACCCCGACGCCGTCGGTGCGATCGGCGCGGTGCCCGTCGTCGGAGGATTCCTGCTCGACGTCCTAGCTCACAGCATCGGCGCACCTGCCTGGGTCCGCGAAATCTCACCGTTCACCCACCTCGCCGCCGTACCCGCCACCGCACCCGACTGGGCCGCAAGCACCGCGCTCACCACCATCGCCGCCGCCATGGCAGCGATCGGACTCTACGGCTACACCCGCCGCGACCTGAGAGGCTGACCGCTGCAACAAGCTCTTACCGTGGTCCCGCAGGTGCGTCACCGGGCGGTGTCGTCACCCGACGTGCCAGCCAGCCACGCCTCTCTCGCGGTCGTCGGTTCGACGGCAGGGACACGCGCGGCGCGTTCGCGGCCCACGCCCTATTTCGGGGCGGTGGTTTCGATCGGATCGCTTTACCGTGATTGGCTCGAGGAGCCGTACGTATTCCACATCCCCCAACAGATCGCAACAGTTGTCCACGAGATTGGTTCTATCGGCGATCTGTGACGTCACCGATCGGTGGACCCTGACGTCACTCTCGATCTGAAGATGTTCGTGTTGGCGAATTTTGACGTCGTGATCTTGGTTGCGGTGCAAGGATGCGTGTGCTTCGCCCCATACACATGCGTTGGAGGGAGTCGCCGTGGCCTCGTCAGACGAAGGTCGAGCTCTACGCCGCTATCCGACGTGACGCGCGAGTGGGGATGTCGGGTCGGGCGTTGCAGACGAAGTACTGGGTCGGTTGGCGCACAGTCTAAGCCGCGACGACCGCCGCTTGGCCGAACGAGCGTAAGAAGTATCCAACGCGAGGTTCCAAGCTCGATCCGCCAGAGCCGCTGCCGCCGGGTGACGTCGAGATTGACCGATAATTCCCAGGTCAGCTGGCGGAACGACCCTGTCAGGCGGCGAAGACGGTGCGGACGACGGACTCGTCGCCGTCGACCTCGACCAGCCCGAGAGAGCGGGCATCGATGAGGGAGAAGGCGCCGGCGGCGAGGCCAAGGACATAGGCAGGATCGGCGCGGACGGTGGCGTCGAGATGGCGACCGTCTTGCGGGCCGACCTCGAAGCCCGAGCTCGTCGCGCGGAGTTGTAAAGGCGCGTCACCGATCTCGAGACCGACCGTCGCCGAGGGACGAACCTCGACCCGGGTGTCGAGCAAGGCCGGGAGTGCGAGAGCGAGCCACTCAGGGCGAAAGGAATCACCGTCGGCGGGCCCACTGGCCATCAACGGAGTGGACCAGCGAATCAAGCTCTCGATCGGCTGGCGTAACTGGGCACCCCACGGCGTCAGGGCGTACTCGACCACGCTGCCCTCGCCCGTCAGTCGCCGCTCGACCACGCCCGAGGCTTCGAGGTCACGCAACCGGTCGGCGAGCAGGTTGGTCGCGATGCCGGGCAGGCCCTCGATCAGGTCACGGTAGCGGGCGGGCGCTACGAGGAGCTGGCGGACGATGAGCAGGTTCCACCGGTCACCGACGACTTCGAGAGAACGGGCAAGCCCGCAGTACTGGCCATAGCTACGCATCATTTCTACTATCGCTTGATGTTCTAAAGTGTGCGTGAGATGCTCAAGCATACCTTGATGCCGAGCCCTGAGGGGGCCACCATGGCCGATACCACCAAGAGCGTGCGGCCCGGTTGGGTCGATGACGAACTGTTCCCGTTCGAGAGTCGATTCGTCGACATCGGCGGGCATACCGTCCACTATGTCGATGAGGGGTCGGGTCCCACACTGCTGTTCCTACATGGCAACCCGACCTGGTCGTTCCTGTGGCGCGACGTGATCCGCGCACTGCGCGACGATTTCCGGTGCATCGCCCTCGACTACCCGGGCTTCGGTCTGTCGACGGCAAAGCCCGGCTACCGCTACCTGCCAGAGCAGCACGCGGACGTAGTCACCGAGGTCGTCGACGCGCTCAGCCTCGATGGCGTCACGCTGGTCGGGCAAGACTGGGGCGGCATGATCGGCCTGGCGGTCGTGCAGCGACGGCCCGACGTCTTCGATCGGTTGGTGCTAGCCAACACCTGGGCCTGGCCGGTCAACGGCATTCTCCACTTCGAGGCCTTCGGTCGCATCATCGGCGGACTCCCCGTCCGCTTCTTGGTCCGGCGGCTCAACCTCCTCGTCAATGCCTTCATCCCCACAGGCCACCGAAGGCGCAAGCCCACCGCGGCCGAAATGACCCACTACAGCCAGGCGTTGGGCACTCCGGAGCGGCGCCAGGCCTCCGCCGTGCTTCCCGGGCGGGTCCTCGCCAGCCGGGACTTCTTCGCCGAGGTCGAGGCCGGGCTCACCAACCTCGCCCACATGCCGACACTGATCGTGTGGGGTGACGCCGACATCGCCTTCCGTTCCCAGGAGCGTGAGCGCCTGGAAGCGACGTTCACCGACCACAGGACCGTGATCGTCGAGGGCGCGGGCACCTACGTGGAGTCCGATGCGCCCGAGGAATTCGTCTCTGCGATTCGAGACTGGGCAGCCAGGCAGCGTGGAGACGCGAGTCGAGCGGGTGAGACAGGCCTATAGGCCTCTCGCTCGCTCGGTCGCGACGGCAGTGCCCGGAAGGGCGCGCCCGATGACGGAACCGCTGCGGCGCATTCCTCTGCGGGACTGAGTGACAAAGCCATCGCGGGCGCGCTCGACCGGCTGATCGAGATCCGCACGCACGGCGCCATCACCGGAAGCGCCTGGCAACCGCGTACTGATTCTGCCCGGAACAGCGGACCTGCCGGCAGGATGGCGCGAAACATGAGCGCGTACTGCCGGACGACCAGACCAGGCGCAAACTGCTGCGCGTGCGCGCGCAGCAGTTTGCGCCACGATCCCTCGACCACATCGCAGTGCCGTGGAAGGGCTCAGACGAACTGGGCGACGCCGTCGAATTCCGCAATTGGTGCGGGTCCACCGACTTCGTATTCGAGCAGGAGCAGGCCGCGACTGGTGGCCTCGTGGCGGGTGAGTCGAAAGCCGGTGGTCGGGCCGGCGCCGCTGAGTAGTCGTCTTCCTGTTCGCAGCACGGTGGGGGCGACAGCGAGTCGGACGATGTCGACCAGGCCGGCGGCGAGCAGGCAATCGCCGAGGTGTGAGCTGCCGTGGATCTGCAATTCGCGGCCCGGTCGACGTTTCAGGTCGACGACGGTGGCGACCGGGTCGCCGGGTAGCAGTGTTGTCGGTTTCCAGCTACCCGCTGTCAGGGTGTTGGAGACCACGTACTTCGGCAGTGCGTTCATTCGCTCGGTGAAGGGATCACGGGGATCGGTGATAGCGGGCCAGTCCCGCGCGAACGCCTCGTAGGTGCGGCGCCCGAGCAGCAGTCCGTCGGCGGCATCGAGCCATTCGGAGGTGCGCTGAATGAACATCTCGTCCAGATAGGGCACCAGCCAGCCACCGCGATCGAAGTCGTCGCTGGTGTCCTCGGCCGGTGAACCGGGTCCCTGGCTGACTCCGTCGAGGGTGACGAACTGGATGAGCGCGAGCTTCATGCCCTGACCTCGCTCTCGACGAGCGCGGTGAGTTGCTCGGTGACCGTCCCCCACCCGTGCGCGAATCCCAGTTCTTCGTGACGAGCCCGCGCGGCCGGATCCCCGTGCCGGACGAGTGCCCGGTAGTCGGTGCCGTCCGGGTGATCGCGCAAGGTGATCTCGGCTGTCATCGGCACCGGAGCCCCCGTGGCCGGACGCCAGCTGCTGTCGAGCGCGTTGGTGAACACGAGGCGTTCGCGCTGCTCGACCACCAGGAAACAGGCGTCCAGGTGTGGGACGAATTCCGTACCGTCGTCACTCATCGTGGTTACGAAAGCACCCGCGGGCCTGATCTCGAGTCTTTCGACGCGACACAGGGTCGGCGCGGGAACCCACCACCGCGCAAGGCTGCTCGCATCAGTCCAAGCGTTCCATACGCTCGCACGCGGCGCACGGATGACGCGGTGGACGGTGAGGTCGAGATCAGGATTCATCGGTGGACTCCTTGGTTTCGGTGAGGAATTGCTCTAGCCGGTCGGTGCGGCCTTCCCAGACGCGGCGCTGTTCGGCCAGCCAGTCCTCGACCAGCCGGAACCGTTCGCGGTCCAGTTCGCATCGGCGCACCCGACCGGTTTTGACCGTCCGGATCAGCCCGCTGGACTCGAGGACGCGAATGTGTTTCAAGAACGACGGCAACGTGATCGGCGCGGACTCGGCCAACTCCCCGACGCTGGCAGGACCGGACCCGAGGCGCTGGACCACTGCGCGGCGAGACGGATCCGCCAGCGCGGCGAATACGTCGTCCAGCACCACAGAATACTTAGCCATGAGGCTAAGTATTAGCCCAGCTTGCTCCACAGCGCAAGTCGCGGACCCGTAGAACAAGGCCGCAGCACGGGAGCGGCCGAGTGCGTGGTCTCTAAGCTCGTTCTCGCCGGGTCCGCCAGGTGGCTCGGTCTGAGCGTCGCTGTCACGGCGGGCTCCGGCCGCGTGTTGATGGGCACGCATGATCCCGGAGTCGATGCTGATCTGCCACCCGATCCTGCCAAGCTTTTGACACACGCTCCATCGAGCGTGCGGAAAACTCCTGGTGGACCCAGGCGGTTGCACGTGCCGATCGCGGCCCTTATCCGGCTGCTGACGGTGGTCGTCCTTCCAGGCGCAGGAATCCGGGACGGTTGGCAGCGATTTCCAGCCAGCCGGCGGGGTCGGCGATCAGAGCGTTGCCTTCGCCGTCCCACCACAGGACCCGATACAGCTGGTCGCGCTCACCTTCTCGGACGACAGCATGGACATTGCCGATCGCCGGATACGGTGACCGCTCGTGAGCAGGGTTGGTGTGGAGGACGGCAGGGTTCGTCGACGACTCACCGCGGCCGTGACGAGCAACTGCATGCGCAGACAGCCCCCCAGGAACGAAAGGGGCTTGTTCTGAGCAATTTTCGATCGTGGTCATGTGATCAGGGGTAACCCGACAGCCCCGAAGACAACTCCTCGACCCGCCTCCCGAGAGCAAAGTGATACACGAGTGGGGGTGCCGCGTGCAGCGGGTTGCCATCTTTCGCTTAGGTAGCACCACCGAGGTACTGATGCGGCGGCGTTACTGAGAAGGCAGGGTCGAACCAATCGACCCAGTGAAGCGCGTTCGGTCGTCTTCGAGACAGGGTCGAGAAGTATCGGCTGAGAGAATTGGAGAACCCATGCGTACCGAGGGAGACTCTTGGGATATCGTGAGCAGTGTCGGCGTCACTGCCCTGGGTGTTGCTGCTGCGCGGGCACTGGAGTCCGGGCAGCCCGACCCACTGGTCCGGGATGATTTCGCTGCAATGTTCGTGTCCGCCTCCGGCCATGAAGGGTTGCAGCATCTGCTCGACAATCCAGCCGCGGCGGCGAAGTCACCTTTGATGCTCGGAGCCATCGGACTTCGTACCAAATTCTTCGACAATTTCTGCGTGTCCGCCACAGTTGCCGGTGTGCGGCAGGCAGTAATCCTGGCTGCTGGCTTGGATGCCCGTTCCTTTCGGTTGCCATGGCCGCCCGACACAGTCGTCTTCGAAGTCGATCAGCCCAAGGTGCTGGACTTCAAGCGGCAGGTGCTGACCGACAACGACGCGGTCGCTGGGGTAGATCGCCGCGAAATCCCGACGGATCTGCGTGACGATTGGCCAGCAGCCCTGCTGGCGGGCGGGTTCGACCCTGCAGCTCCCACGGCATGGATCGCGGAAGGCCTATTGCCCTATCTGCCGGGCACTGCTCAAGATCTGCTGTTCGAACGCATCCATCGACTCTCGGCGCCGGGTAGCCGGGCGGCGTGCGACATGATTACCGATTTCGATCCCCTCGACCGTTTTGCCGACAGTCGTGGCGACGACCTGAAAGACACGCTGTTCCGAGACAACGATCCCATGAACTTGATCTACACCGACGACCGCACGAACCCCGATGTCTGGTTCGCTGCACACGAATGGTCTACGGATTCCGCCAGTTCGCAGGAGCTGGCGGCCCGATTCGGTCGGCCGATCGCCGAGCTGCCTGAAGCGTTGGCGCTGATAATGAGCATCACCCGCTACGTCACTGCCTCGTGGCCACCCGCATGAGCCCAGTTCGGCGCCGAAGCGGCGGTATTCGTCGAGCCGCTGGCGTAGGCCGCGTCTGCCGGTGGCGCCGGGCTCGGCTTTGCCGATGTAGAGCACCGGTTCGCCGGGTACCCATGCGGCTTGCAGTTCGGTGACGGGCAGGGTCGGGTCCCGGTCCTTCCAGGGGTCCCGGTAGAACTCGCGCGAAAAACAACGACAATGGCTGGACCAGCACCGATGTCGTGTTGTCTTGTTTGGGCTGCGGGTGTGCTGGGGTGGTGGTTGGCTTGGCTGCCGTTGAGGTTGGTTGGTGTGCTGGAGGTCGGGTTTCGTGGCGACGCGGGTGTTCGCGGACGAGGAATTGGCGCGTCTGCGGGAGTTTCCGGAGATCAGCCGGGAGGAGTTGTTCCGGTTCTTCACGCTCACTCCGTCTGATGTCGCGTTTTTGACGCCGGGGCGGGGGCGTGGCCCGGAAGAAAGGTTGGGTTTGGCGGTGGCGTTGTGCACGCTGCCGTGGTTGGGGTTCGTGCCGGACAGGGTGGCTGATGCGCCGCCGGTGGCGGTGGCTCGGTTGGCCGAGCAGCTGAAAGTTGATGCTTCGCTGATCCGTTCCTACGGCAAGCGGGCACAAACCCGCACTGAGCACCTGCGGCTGGTTGCGCAGTTCCTGGGGTGGCGGCCGCCGGGGTCGATGGAGCTGAAGGAACTGGATGAGTTCCTGCTGGCGCGGTCGATGGAGCATGATTCCCCGACGTTGTTGTTCCAGCTCGCGTGCGAGTATCTGGTGTCGGCGCGGGTGATCCGGCCAGGCCCGGAGACGCTGGTTCGCCGTGTCGCGCATGCACGCGAGCAGGCTCAGTCCGAGACCTATGATCGGCTGGCGCACGAGTTCACCCTCGAGCGGTGCGCGGGGTTGGATGCGCTGCTGGACATCGATCTCTCGCTGGGAACCTCACAATTCGGGTCATGTGAGATGAAAACTTGCCGGGTAGGTTCGGCCATCTACCCGACGCACGAGGAGTTCGAAATGCTCGCAGTACGTGGATTGGCCGTCGCCGCCCTGATCAGTGCCGCAACCGTGGCCGGCGTCGGAGCGGCAGGCGCGGCGCCGTTGCCGCTCGAACCGCAGACGATCGCACCGGCCGAGTCGGTCGCGGGGAGCTGTGGCGGCGTCACCGAACCGTTCGCGGCGCTGGTGTGCGCCCTCAGCAGCCTGTCCGGCGGCCGGGGCCCTGGCTTCCCGTGATCTGACAGCTCCTGCGGCCGCTCGATGAGCGGCCGCAGGCAGCAGGCTCAGCCGAACAGGCCGCGCACGAACGGCACCGAGTCGGGCAGTGACGCGTTGACCGTTCCGCTGTGGTCGTCGTTGTAGGTGTGCAGCGGCACCGGTTGACCGTTTGCCCGCAGCACCGCGGCGAAGCGGAGCGTCTCCGGCGTGATCACGTCGGAGACGCGCAGGCCCTGGCCGAGGAACAGCGGCTTGTCGTAACCGGATTCGGGCAGGCCGAGGTAGCGGCTGAGCAGGCCGTGCAGGTCGGGGATCTGCGCAAGCGGCTTGCTGAACAGATTGCCGACGACCACGCATTCCACGACCTGATCGGTGACAACGAACGCCGCGCGTTGAGCCCGCTGTTCTGGTCCAATATCAACCCCTACGGCCGATTCCGACTCGACATGAACACCCGCCTGGACCTCACCCGGGAACACGTCCCGGGCTGAGGCCGTATCCGACGCGGTATCGAGTGCGGTGATGTCAAAAGCGAGTAGACAGCACCACAGCGCGCAGCATCGACCAATCGCCGCAGGTAGAAAGGTGATTCCCGAGCCTCGAGCGCCCTGGCGGACGCGAGTTGTGTCCGCCGAGTTCCGCGTCGATGCTCGGAGTGTGGACTACATCGGATACGCGGGGTTCCTCCCCGACCAGTACCGTCAGGAATCGCTGATCCATCCGACTCCGACGTGGTGGTCGTGGCGCGGCAAACGCGTCCACGTCGCCCGCGCCGCCAACCGTGACGCGGGGGTGCGGGCACTGGCCATTCACGGGGCGGGCGGCTACTCGGGTCTGCTGTGGCCCCTCGCCGCACTCGCCGCACGGGAGGACGTGGACGTGATGGCCGTGGATCTCCCGCTGTACGGAGATACCGTCGAACCGGATCCGGGTTCGGTGCGCTACGAGGATTGGATCGATCTGCTCTGCGAATTCGTGCGTGCCGAAACGAAATCCGATGACCGGCCACTGGTTCTGTTCGGTGCCAGCATGGGCGGAATGCTGGCCTACGAGGTCGCCGCGCGCACCGGTGCCGTCGCCCACGTGATCGCGACCTGCCTACTCGATCCCGGCGATCCCGCTGCCTGCCGCGCGGCCACCCGCTGGTCGTTCACCGGCACAGCCGCGCCCGTTCTGCTGCGCGCGATGGACCCGTTGCTCGGTCGCGTCCAAGTACCGATCCGCTGGGTAGTCGAATCGCTTGTCGTGGCAGTGAGGTATCGATGCAGGGAGGTTTTCGGTATCTCGGTCTTGGTTGCGATTTCGCCGAGGCTGCGTCCTTGTTCGCGCAGAGGCGGGCGTAGTCGATTCTGTCGTCGGGATGGGCGGCGGGCCGTCCGATGCGGCGGCCTTTGGCTTCGGCGACGGCACGGGCGTGGGCGGCGCGTTCGGCGGTGAAGGTGCGTTCCATCTTCGCGAACAATGCTAGTAGCAGGAACGCGATGCGCCCCATGCCCGCTCCGGTTTGCGCGCGCCCGCCGCGCCCGGATCGATCATTGCGGTGTATGCGCAGACTGCCAGCGGCAGCTTTCTCGGAGTCACGCTGTCCGTCGTCGGCGCGGCGACCGTGACGTTTCTGGTCGCTGTTCTCCTGCTGAAAACAGACCGCGTCACCGACGAGCCCGACCTGGCCGAAGCCACCGCAGCCATGGAGGCGATGAAAGGCAAGCGTTCCATTGCCTCCGCCGCGCTCTCGTCGAACGACACGGTCGCCATATCAACTATTTCCAGCATTGTTTTCGCTTGTGATGCCGGCATGGGCTCCTCCGCCATGGGTGCCTCCGTACTGCGAAGGAAGATCCAGAGCGCAGGATTCGCTGAGGTCAGCGTCGTCAACCAGGCGATCTCGAACCTTACCGACAGCTATGACCTGGTTGTCACCCACACGGACCTGGCCGACCGGGCACGGGAGCGGACGCCCTCGGCCATTCACGTCACTATCGATGACTTCATGAACAGTCCCGAGTACGACGAGATCGTCGCCATGATCGCACGTGCCAACCGGGTCAGTGCCCCGGTGGACGACGAGCCGGTCCAGAAAGACCCGACCGCAGGCACCGACGTGCTCGCCCTCGACTCGATTGTGCTGTCCGGTCAGGCCGGCACCAGGGCCGACGCCATCAACGAGGCCGGCCGACTGCTGGTCGCCGTAGGCGCAGTCGACGCGTCGTACGTCGACTCCATGCATGAGCGGGAACGATCGATCTCCACTTACATGGGCAACGGGCTTGCGATTCCGCACGGCACAAATGCTGCGAAAACCGAGGTTCGCCATACGGGGATATCGCTCGTGCGCTACCCAGAGGCCATCGACTGGAACGGCAAGCCGGTCGAGTTCGTCATCGGTATCGCGGCGACCGGGGACGATCATCTGGCTCTGCTGAACCGCATCGCACAGGTCTTCGTGAATGGGGACCAGGTTGCGCGCCTCCGTGCGGCGCGGACGACCGATGAGGTCAAAGCGGTCCTCGATCACGGTCACGATTGATGCGGACGTGCCCGTAGGACGGGTGGTCGCCGACCTGCCGGCTGACGCCGACCGCTCGCCATGGGGATGTCACAGGAGAGGACACCAGGCCAACCGAGGCTTGGCAGAGAACCCGGTACGTATGTGAGGGGTGCCGGGTTCTCTTTCCTGCCGTGACCAGCGTCATCCCGTTCAAAGGTTCCGGTCGGCCTGCAGTGCGTCCAGTGGCGATGGAGCAGAATGCCCTACGTGGATTCAGACACGCGTCAGTCGAAAATTTTGGAATACGCCCGGACCAGCGGCAGGGTCGAAGTGGGCGCGCTGGCTTCCGAATTCGGGGTCGCTACAGAGACCATCCGCCGGGATCTGCGAGTGCTCGCTGATCGCAAGCTGGTCAAACGGGTACACGGCGGAGCGATCCCGCTCGAGAGCGCGGCGTTCGAGTCGGGCGTCGATTACCGCAGCCGAGTGGACCTTGCTCAGAAGCACCGAATTGCCGCCGCCGCGGCGGGCCTGCTGCACGGAGCCGAAACCATATACCTCGATGAGGGATTCACACCGCGCCTCATTGCCGAGAAGATCGCCGACCACGAGCTGACCGTGGTCACCTCGTCGTTGCTCGCCGCCGAGGTTCTTGCTGACAGCGCTGGGATTACTGTTCTGTTGCTCGGAGGACGCATGCGCGGCCGCACGCTGGCCACCGTGGACGACTGGGCACTGCGCATGCTGGGCGAGCTCGTCATCGATCTCGCCTATCTCGGTACGAACGGTATTTCGGTAGAGCATGGCCTCAC
The DNA here is from genome assembly GCF_023501985.1 of Nocardia sputi. Lineage (NCBI taxonomy): Bacteria > Bacillati > Actinomycetota > Actinomycetes > Mycobacteriales > Nocardiaceae > Nocardia > Nocardia sputi. Next base: position 18,979 of record NZ_JAMFLC010000050.1, read on the forward strand.
GACGCCGGATCCGGCGGTCGCCGCTGTGAAGAGCCAAGCAGTCAACCGCTCCAAGCGCCGTGTTCTCGTCGCCGCCGACAGCAAGTTCGGGATGACCAGCTTCTGCCGCTTCGCCGAGGTCGCGGACTTCGAGACATTGGTTACCGGCACAGAACTGCCCCCAGCGGAGGCCCGGCGGTTCGAAGGCTCTCGGCCCCTCGGTCATACGCGCGTGACCGTGCTCGGAACCCGTTGCCGCCCTCGATGACACCGGCCCGAACCGATGCCGGTTATCGCCCGTCTCGAGGTTCACGCCGTTGTGAACCGCGGTCGGCGTCGTTGCCGGGCAGCGCGGGTGTCGAAATCCCGCACCTCGAGACGGACGAATCCCGGTACCAGGCCCTATTCGATCTTCCAGTGCACTTCCCTCTCCCTGGCGACATCTCTGGCTCTGTGCTGTTCAGATGGCCGGTCGGATCGGTTCCTCTCCCCTGTCATCGGATTCGGCCGCTCGGGATTCCGCTCGTTCCCAACGGCAGCTGGAGATGTCGTGCGCGTATTTCGTTCACCATTTCCGAGTAGCCCTCGCGCGCCTCGCCGAGGTGAAACCACGCCTGGTGCCGCAGTTCGACGTCCGCCGAATGCAAAACCGTCCACCATGCCTCGGCGTAGGTCTTCGCGATGTGGCTGATCACTTCGCCCAGCGAATGCGTATGTTTGCGTGCATTTTTCGTGCGCGGTATGTTTCGCGCCGCCCACGCGTCGATCTCGGTCACGACTCTATCGATCAGTGCACGTACCTGCTCACAATCGAAGCCTCGCCGCGGCACTCGGTCGAACTGGAACCGTAGTAGTTCGGCGTGCAGATCACCCAGTTCGCGCGCCCACCCGACGAGCGGCAGGGCGCTGGTGAAGCGGCCGGAGATCGCCTGAAAAAGCTGTGCAGGTTCCAGCAACGGCACGGTGCGGGGCGACAGGGGTTGACCGTCGGATTGCTGTGCCGCTGATGTGAACCTGTTCACAAACATCGTTGATGGCCTTACCAGGATATATCCCCCCGCGAGCACAGATCTGGCCGCGGCGCGGGCGGCTTGCGGATCGGTCGTCGACAGGACCGCTGTGGCGGCGCGGTTACAGTCGTCGATCGTGACGGTGGCCAGTTCGGCCCCGACGGCGGCGATCGCGGTGGCGGCCGCGGACAGGGAGGTGATGCCGAAACCAGCGAGCACGCAGGCCATATCCGGTCGGCGGCCATCGCGTACTGGGCGAGGTCGTTGGTGCCGATCGACGCGAAGTCGACGTGCTCGAGGATGGCTTCGGTCATGATCGCGGCCGCGGGCACCTCGATCATGACGCCGGGCACCAGCCCGCGGGCACGGACCTGGTCGGCGAACGCCTTCGCTTCTGCCGCAGTGGAAATCATCGCGGCCATCACCCACGGGGCGTGTCCGCTGTCGGCTGCTGCGGCGATGGCGTCGAGCTGGCGGTCGAGCAGTCCGCTGTCACGCGCGGCGATCCGGAATCCACGCACACCCAGCGCGGGGTTGGCCTCGTCGACATGGCCGGCGAAGCGCAGCGGCTTGTCGGATCCGGCATCGAGCGTGCGGATGACCACCTTCGCCTCGGGGTAGGCGTCGAGCACTTCACGATAGCGGGCCATCTGCTCCTCGGCAGTCGGCTCGGATTCGCGGTCGAGGAAGCACAATTCGGTCCGAAACAGTCCGACACCCTCGGCCGGGCCGCGGCGTGCAGCCCATGCCTCGGTGCCGTCCTGCACGTTCGCCAGAACCTCGACTCGATGTCCGTCGGCAGTGGCGCCGAGTCCGGTCCACCGCGCTGCCCGGTCCGCCGAGGCACGGTAGGCCGTGACGGCCGACACCGCGGTCTCAGGATCCGGGCGCACGAATACGCGCCCGGCTGATCCGTCCAGCAGGATGTCCCTCCCGGCGGCGACGTCGTCGAGCCCGTCGACAGCGACCACACATGGGAGGCCGAGCTGGCGCGCGACAGCTTTCCTGGTCGGCATGGCATGAGCCGACCAGGGACAGGCGTCGGGCACGGACTGGCTCGTCACCCTCCGCAGGTCGGCGAGATCACCGACCATGAACGCGGGTGTCCTGTGCCAGTGAAAGTAAGCTACTGAGCTGGCCGCTGCTCGGCGGCCGAAACTGCCGCTGGCCGACTACTGAACCCGGGCCCTCACCAGCGCACGGAAGAACGATGCGACGCCGGCCGGGATCAAGAGTGGTTGTCAGTGGTGGGTGCCAAGATCACCGCATGGGAGTTATCTATGGCTACTTCGCTGCTGCAGACGATGACGACGCGATCCGGGCCGTGGTGCGCGAGGACGACGAACCGGCCGCGACGGGCTATGACGGGTTCGATGTCAACGGCGTAGACCCGACTATCGACCTGCTGCCGGCAGAAGTGATCCTTACAGGCCGGCCGGACGAGGCTGTCCGGGCCGACCCGCGGCATGGCCACCTGCTCGCGACCGTCGACGAGGGAGAGCTGGTGTGTCTGTCGCTGACGGATTCCCTGCGTGATGCGCTCGCCGCCGCTGATCACGCTTCGCTGCATGGCGTTGCCCGGGAATGGGCCGCCTCGGACGTGTTCCCCACACCGCCGGATCCGGACGGCCTCGCGTGGTTCCTCGGCCAGGCCGCTGGCCTGGCCAGCCGGGCGGTTGTGCGAGGACAACGCCTCTACTGCTGGATCTGTATCTGACGAGCTTCGTGAGTGCCGTGGCCGTAAGGTACGGCGTCCCCGACGAACCCGCGCCAGCGATCCGGCCGCATCACCGACAAACTGAGTCGTTCTAATCGTGGCCGACTGGGCTGTCGTGGATGGATCAGCGACGATTCGCGATGAACGCAGCACCACATCCACTGATTCGAAATGTTGGGAAGGGAGCTTGATCGTCCGAAATGAAAAGTCGTCCGAAATGAGGAAGCTGGGGGTGACCCTGCCGCGACTTGCTGTCTTGCGCACGCTCACCCGGACCGCGCGGCCTGCGGGCGAGTTGGCTACTGCATGCGGTCAACAGCACGGGCACGTCCTGCGGATTGTCGACTGGCTGACCGGCCACGGTTTCGCCGAGGAAGGGGTCGGGTGGGCGCTGACCGCTATCGGCCGAGCTGGGATCGAGACCGGTGTGCGTGAGCAACTGACCCGATCGCAGCGCTCGGTGCTGGAGGATCTCGGTCGCGTCGAGGACGCGCGGGCATTGACCGACCTTGCCCCCGCCGCACCAACACCGCAGGGTCTTCCAGCCCTCCCACTCACACCACCGGGCATGCGGACCGTCTCTCCGACCACCTTGTTCGAGCAGGTATTTCGGGGAACTCAATGCCCCAGTGAGCAGGCTCACTGGGGCATTGAGCTCCGAACTCTCGTCTACCTAGGACCGCCCGACGAGATTCTCTCCGACGTCGAGTCGGGTTCGCCTGTCGGGCCCGCTTCGGTACGAGCGCAGCATCTACTGGCCCAGGCCAGGCATGGTGCGCCCACACTCGCAGAGACCCGCTGAACCTTGTGTGATCGTCATAGGGCAACCTCCAATGTGGTGAACGTGTGTTCGATTGTGACATGTGGGGCCCGCGGTTCGGTGGCAGGCTCGCACCGACCTTCGATCACCGCGCGGCGCTTCGGGATTCAGGCCGCAGCGTAGCGGGTGTAGGTGACGCCCCCGCGAAACGCCTTGCTGTCGAGCAGCGTCAGGGCGGGCAGTTCGACGCCGTCGGGAAACAGTCGCCTGCCGCGGCCTTGCACGGTCGGGTAGGTGAAGAGTCGATACTCGTCCACAACGCCCGCAGCGATCAGGGCGTGACACAGCGTGATACTGCCGGTGACCACGATGTCGCGGCCGGCCTGCTCCTTCAGCGCACGAACCTCAGCGACGAGGTCGCCCGACAGAATCGTCGAGTTGTCCCAGCCCGGATCGGTCATCGTTGCCGAGACGACGTACTTGTGCACCTGGTTGAGGTAGTCGGCGATGCCCGTCGGGTCGTCGGTCTGGTTGGGCCAATAGCCGCGAAAGTCCGTAAAGGTATTGCGGCCGAGCAGCAGCCCGTCCGCCTCGCTGTCCTGTTTGTGCAACTCCGCAAGAAGATCGGAATTAGCGGCGCCGCCCTGTCCCTGCGGGTCGAACCAGTCGCCGAGCATCTCGATCGCCCCGTCGACAGTGATGTTCTGGGTGATCGCCAACGTCCGCATGCATCCTCCTAGGTGTACTGACCTGAGAGGTTGGGGACGCGGCTGGCTGGTGGGTGTCCGCCGAGTGCGGTGTGACCGCGGTGGTGATTGTAGGCGTGAAGCCAGTCGGTGAACGCGGCGCGGCGTTCGGTTTCGGACCGGTAGGGGCGGGCGTAGGCCCATTCCTCGAGCAGGGTGCGGTTGAACCGTTCGACCTTGCCGT
>NZ_JAMFLC010000051.1:0-22866 GCF_023501985.1 Nocardia sputi
GGGTCGATGACGACTTCTTCGAACTGGGCGGCCACTCACTGTCGGCGACCCGGCTGGTCAGCCGAATCCGATCGGTGATGAAGGCCGAGGTTCCCGTCCGGCAGGTATTCGACACACCAACCGTCGCGCAGTTGGTGTCGGTCTTCGATGCGAGTGTCCGGCTGCGCCCGGCGTTGGTTGCCAAGTCGCGCCCGGAACGAGCTCCGTTGTCGTTCGCCCAACGCCGCCTCTGGTTCCTTTCCCGCCTGCAAGGTCGATCGGCGATCTACAACATTCCCATGGTCTGGACACTCACCGGCCCGTTGGATATCGAGGCCCTGCGACTGGCCATCGCCGATGTCATCGCTCGACACGAGTCATTACGAACGGTCTTTCCCGATGTGAACGGCGTGCTTTATCAGAAAGTTCGCGAACCCGGCGTCGCCGCACACGTGTGGCAGGTGCTCGACGCCACCAGCTGGGACGAAAGCTGGATCGACCGCACGACCGCGGAACTGGCTGAGTTCGAGTTCGATTTGTCCGTCGACGCGCCAGTCCGCGCTACCGTTCTGCGCCACGATACCGAAAGGCATCGACTGGTGTTGCTCATCCATCACATCGCAGTCGACGGGTCCTCGATGCGGCCGCTGATGCGGGATCTGACAACTGCCTATGCCGCGCGATCGAAGAAAATTGCGCCACAATGGAGGCCGTTGCCGGTGCAGTACCTCGACTTCACGCTGTGGCAACAGGAATTGCTGGGGGCGCCGACCGACACCGAGAGCCTGATGTCGTCGCAAATCCGGTACTGGCGCGATGAGCTCGATGGGGCGCCGGCACAATTGACGCTTCCCTTCGACCACCCACGACCCCGGGTGGCCTCCTACGCGGGAGATGGACTCGCGTTCGCGATCGACTCGACGCTCCAGACGAAGATTCGGCAGGCGGCCGTCCGAGAAGGGGTCACTGTGTCGATGTTCCTGCAAGCGGCGCTCGCGGTGCTCTTGCACCGGCTCGGCGCCGGCAACGACATCGTGATCGGCTCGCCGATCGCCGGACGTACGGACGAGAATCTGGATGACGTAGTCGGATTCTTCATCAACAGCTGGGTATTGCGTGTACAGCTGTCCCCGTCGATCACTTTCGCGGAGCTGCTCGTACAGGTGAGGCGAAAGGCATTGAACGCGTACGAGAACCAAGACATACCGTTCGAAGCCTTGGTCGAAGCGCTGAACCCGCCGCGCTCTACCTCCCATCACCCCCTGTTTCAAACGATGTTGGTGTTCCAGAACACGATCGAGGACGACATCAGGCTGCCAGCTCTACGATGCGAGCGGGTGTCGGTACCCAGCGGAGTGTCGCGCATGGACCTGACCTTCACAGTCGATGATCGCGTTGATACGCAGGGCTGGCCGTGCCACATCGAGTTCGCCACTGAGTTGTTCGCACGCCCCACGATCGAGTTGCTGGCACAGCGCTGGCTGCGCGTGCTCTCGGCCGTGGCGGCCGCGCCGAGCATCCCGATCGACGCGGTCGAATTGCTGGGCGAAGCTGAGCACCGGCAACTGGATACCATGGGTAACACCGCTGCGCTGCGTGCGGTGGCGGCGCCGACCGGTCCATCTGTCCTGGAGTTGTTCGCGGGACAGGTGATTCGGCGACCGAATGCCGCCGCAGTACAGGCCGATGGCGCACAGTGGACTTACGGCGACGTCGATCGTATGTCGTCACGGCTGGCGGGCGAACTGCTCGCGCAGGGGGTCCGGCCGGGCGATATGGTCGGGCTTTTACTGCCTCGGTCGGTGTATTCGGTGACGACGGTGCTGGCGATATGGAAGGCCGGTGCGGCGTACGTGCCGGTCGACCCGGGATATCCAGACGATCGGATCCGTTTCGTGTTCGGTGACGCCCGAGTGGCAGTCGTCGTCACGACAACGGAGTTGGCCGGTCGAATCGGGCAGCCACACACCGACGGCACCTCGTCGGTGAAAGTCGTCGACGCCTGTGCTTGTGCGGGCGAGCCCCCCACCAGCATCGCATCGGTGCGATCCCCTGCGGGGAGCCTGGCCTACTTGATCTATACCTCCGGCACGACCGGGCGGCCGAAGGGTGTCGCCGTCACGCACTCGAACGTGTCGCGACTCTTCCGTGCCACGCAACCGACGATGGCGTTCGGTCCTGACCAGGTATGGAGTTTGTTTCACTCACTCGCCTTCGACGTTTCCGTGTGGGAGATGTGGGGTGCCCTGGCGCATGGCGGATGTCTGGTGGTGGTTCCCGGTCCCGTGGTGCGGTCGCCGGTTGAGTTCACGCGCCTTATTGCCGATGCGGGCGTGACCGTACTGAGCCAGACTCCTTCAGCGTTCTACACGCTGCCACCGATTCCCGGTTCAAAGTTGGATACAGTGGTTTTCGCTGGTGAACGTCTGGAGCCGGTGCGGCTGCGGCCCTGGATGAAATCTCACTCCAGTGTGCGCATGCTCAACATGTACGGCACGACCGAGACGACCGTGCACGCGTCCGTGCGGCAGATTGGGACAGATGATCTCGAATCGAGCGCGAGTCCGGTCGGGGCTCCACTGCCCGACCTCGCATTCGTTGTGTTGGACATCCATCTCCGTCGGGTGCCACTGGGGGTGGTGGGTGAGTTGTATGTCGGGGGACCCGGTGTGGGAGAGGGGTATTGGCGTCGGCCCGGATTGACGGCGTCGCGGTTCGTCGCTGATTTGTTCGGTGGTGGGGGTCGGTTGTATCGGACGGGCGACCTCGCACGGTGGAATCAAATGGGAGAGTTGGAGTTTCGTGGTCGTGCCGACGACCAGGTGAAGGTGCGAGGGTTCCGGGTGGAACCGGGCGAGGTCGAGGCCGCGCTCATCGCGCACCCGCAGGTGAGTCAGGTCGTGGTCACGGCGCGTGCAGATACTCCGGTGGATCCGCGGTTGGTCGCCTACGTGGTTCCAGCACGCGCGGGCACGCTCGACACTGTGGATCTGCTCGGATTCGTAGCCCAACGTCTGCCGGGATTCATGGTGCCTGCGGCCGTTGTGGCGATCGATCGGGTGCCGATGACCGTGAATGGCAAGGTGGACGAAGCGGCGCTGCCGGCGCCAGAATACCGATCGGCGTCAGCGTTCCGAGCGCCGCAGACCGCGATACAGGCCGAACTGGCGAAGCTGGTCGCGGACGTACTCGGGGTCGATCGAGTCGGCCTCGACGACGAGTTCTTCGCGCTCGGCGGTCACTCGCTGTCGGCGATGCGTCTGATTGCGGCCATTCAACGATCATTCGGTGTCGAAATCGCCGTTGAAGCTGTCTTCGAGTCAGCGACCATCGCAGACTTGGCGGCTACCGTGGACTCCGGGCTTCGGCAGGCGACCGTCCGTCCCGTGACGACTCTCCGTGCCGGAATCGGAAATCCCTTGTTCTGCATTCACCCGGGAGTGGACACCGGCTGGGACTACCGCAATCTTGGAACATATCTGCAATGTCCGATCACGGTGATCCGCCAGCTATTTTTGCCGAACGGTGAGCATCCCCGATCTGTCCGTGAGCTGGCGGCTTTATATGCGGATGAGATACAAGCCGTTCAAAACGTAGGGCCGTACCGACTGCTCGGGTGGTCGTTCGGTGGCGTGGTCGCCCACGAAACGGCGGTAATACTGCAACAGCGAGGTGAGACCGTTGCGAACCTGGTACTGCTCGACAGCCGGATACCTGGAGCCGAACCGCAGCCCGTCAGTGACGAGGATCTTACAAACTATATAATCCGCGGCTATCTCGCACGAATGGGTGTCTCAGCGGACCACGTGATCGGCAGGCTGGCCTATACCGATATGTGCGCGTTGGCCGAAGAGCTCGATATCTTCGACGCTATCCCCCCTGAATCTCTGCTGCGGAGGAGCGTCGAGGTAAGCCGGGCGAATCTATTGCTATTGCGTAGTCATGCGCCGTCGGCATTTTCTGGCACCATCGCGGTGGTCGCGGTCGGCGACCGGGACGGTGGTGATAGTGACGCCGCGGACTGGCGAAAGCACTCGAGCGGAGAGGTGCTCAGGTATCTGATCGATGGCGCCCACGACACGATGCTCCAGATGAAATCGGTCGACCAGTTCGGTGCATTTCTTCGCCGGATTCTGCAGGAGGGCGCAGGTCTCTAGTTGGCGAATCCTGCGCACCCGGTGCGGCGCTAACCGGGCTCGGACGCTGATGCGTGTCCGCGCCGGAGTCGGCAGCCGATCACCGAGACCGTCGGAAGCGTGGGCCGGATGTCGTGTTGTACCCACTTGAGCGGACCCACTGCGGTGGCGTAGATGCCCGACGCTCGCACTATTTCTCCGCGTTCGCGATGAGCCTTGATGATCGCAGCGATACTGGTGATCAGTTCGCCGACCAGGTCGGATTCGGTGGGCGGATCGCGAACCTCCCTGCACAGATGCGCGAGGACGAACGCTGCTTGTCTCAGGTCCGGCACGTGCGATCCGAAGCTGGGCGGTCGTGTGCGGCTCCCGGCCGCGAGTGCCGACAGCCCGACTTCGTGCGCGGCGACGGCGAATGGTCCTGTCGCGTCGGGTTCCATCCTCCATGACCAGATCGCCAGCACTCCGGAGACCCGGCTTGCCGCCCACCGCCATGCCGCGCGATCGATACTCCGAACACGTGCCAGCGTTTCGTTGAAACTACGAACATCAGCGAGGGCGAGTGCCCAGAACGCGGTGTCGACCGACACCACGGTTTCTCTGGCCGACGGCGCAACCGAACGCGGGAGTTTCCATTCGGTTTGTGCGTCGGCCATCGCGTGCGCGTCGTCCTCCCACCCGTCCCGCAAATCACGCAAGCTCAGGCCTGCCCCGACCTCGAGGTCGGTGATCACGGGACCCAGGCGTCTGCTGTGGGCGTCACGCCACTGGGCGATGTAGCCGGCGACATAACCGTCGAGGACACTGACGCGTGGCTGCAGGAGGGTCCCGGTCGACCGCATCCGGCGTATCCATTCGACCTCGGAGAGGCTGACTGCGGCCGTGGCGCGCAGCGTGCGCCGCAGCATTCGATGATCCGAGCCGTCACTGTCTTCCAGCCGCTCGATCCCCGCCTGCATCTGCTGCTCGAAACTCGCACCAGGCCCGGGCAGCCCCGACCGGGAAAGGCAAAGGTCGCAACCGGTCAACGCGACATGATCCGATCAGCCGACGAACCGACGATCACCGTCGGCCGAGGGGGTGAACTTGCCACATCAAGCATCCACTCAGGCTAACCAGTCACCAACGCGGGGAAGTTCCTGCGATCGCCACTGTGCTGACAACCTGACCGTCACGAAAGTGTCTGTTGCGGAGAGAATCTCGTGGTGACCGCAAGGCCAGCTTCCACTCGAAAGCTGCCGGTTCCCGGTCTCGTCAACCGCCGCATCAGCTGGCGACGCACTCATCGATCTCGGTTGGCCGCACCGAGCGCACCGAGTTCTTGTCATACAACCGACCCTGGACAGTCCCCGATAATGCGGATCAGCGGAAGTCAAGTCACCAGATCCCCAGCACAGAGCGATTTCGGATACGAACGCCCCTAGTTGTCGTGCCCCGCTTTCTGCATGCCTCGAATCTCCAGGTGGCCCTGTCGGCAGCGCTGTCCGGGCTCGCCGCCGCCGTGAAACCGGATGGGTGACGGTGCCGAACGACTCCCTGCTGCCGTCCGGCTCAGCGGGTGGCTACTGACTCGTACGTCCGGCGCAGCCGACTGCCTTCAGGACCAGCGGGATCTAGAGGCACCACGCATTCCCAGTGCCGAAGAGACCTATCATCGGAGTCCGTCACATGGTGCAGGTCGGCACCGATCACGGCGTCACGGAGCGTCGGCTGCTCGCCTCGACCGGCTTGCGACCGGCTGATCTCGCTGCGGACGATCTGGAAGTCGAAACGATCCAGGAACTCTCGGTCGCGCGCAACTTGGTGCAGACCATCGGTGACAGACCGGGACTCGGCACCGAGGTGGCGAAGCGTTTCTCATTGGCCGGCTTCGGGCTGCTGGGCTTCGCCATGCTCAGCAGCCCCACTGCAGGTGAAGCCCTGCGGGTCGCACTGCAAATACTGCGGATCGGCAACCGGTTCGTCGATATAACTGTCAGTCTCAGCCAGACGGCAGGACGGATCGAATTCCGGGACGACACCCTTCCCGCCGAGGTCCGCGCTTTTCTGCTCGAACGTGACATCGTGATCATCTTCGGTGTGATCGTGCTGCGTTGCCTCAGCCCGCGACTTGCGGACCGTCTCGGTGATGCACGCCTCGAGCTGGCATTGCCCGAGCGCAGCGTGGCCACCATGACCGCCGGCATGGCTCAGACCCTCTCCGATGTTTCGCACAACCCGGTCGACCGATTCCCGATTTTCGCCGACCGGCTGAGCACGGCCCTGACGTTTCCCGTCGATCTTCTCGCCGAACCGATGTCGATGCCCGATCCCGCTACGGCCGCGCTGTGTGAGAAGCGCTGCCTGGACCTTTTACAGCAGCGAAGAGAGCGTGGCCAACTCGCCACCAGAGTCCGCGCGGTGCTTCTCCAGCAGATCGGCACCATGCCTACGGCGGAGGACATCGCGAGGAGACTGGACATGGACCGTCGTACTCTGCACCGAAGGCTCGCCAGCGAGGGGACCAGCTTCCGAATTCTGAACGACGAAGTCCGCTGTGCACTCGCGATAGACATGCTCAGTGTCCTCGAGCTCACTGTGCAGGAGACCGCAATCCGCCTCGGAAACTCCGGTTCTGCGGCGTTCAGCAGGTCGTTTACCCGATGGACGGGCCACCCTCCGAGTACCTACCGCCGGTGAACACTTCCATCGAATGCCCAGATTCTCGGGTCAGCTAGGTGGCATCGAAGGGAGTCGAGGCCGGACAGGTGGGGGCACGAAGATGGCGTTGGACGATCACGCCGGTCCGGTACCGGTCACTGTCCAGCCGGAACCCTTTCGAACAAGCCCGTGGCGGCGCAGGCAATTCACACATCGTAAATCGTTCGGTTCTCCGACACCCTGTCGTCCTCTGGTGGTGTGGTCCGGAAGCCCAGCGACAATCCCCCATCGGAAACCCGTCCACTCATTACCTACTGCGCGCTGGGTAGGCTGGAGTCGCCGGATCGGTCCGCAGAATGAACGGCTCTACGCCATGAGTGAATACGACGTCTTCCTCGCCGATTGCCCCGCCCGCACCACACTGGCCCTGGTCGCCGACACTTGGTCCGTGGTGGTGATCTTCGGGCTCGGGGACGGTCCGCAGCGCTACAGCGAACTGCGGGACCGTATCGGCGGCATCAGCAAGAAGATGCTGACGCAGACACTGCGCAAGCTGGAGGCGTCACGGCTGGTCGAGCGCCGTGTCCTCGCCGCCGCGCCGCCCGGGACGGAATATACGCTCACACCACTCGGGAAGAGCCTCCTGGAGCCTGTGTCGCTGCTGGCGCGCTGGGCCGAGGAACATGCCGAAGAACTGGCATTCGGGCAGGATTCCTGATCTGTCGCTGGGCACCATCAGGTTCCCCACAGCCCCATAGCTTCGACTGCATGAGAATCGCAATCTTCGGAGCAGGCAACATGGCCGAGGCCCTGGGCGCGAAATGGGCCGCACGCGGGCACGACCTGATGATCACCGGACGGTCTCCCGAGAAGGCCGCGGCCTTGGCCCACCAGTTGGGCGTACGCGCAGGCAGCTTCGCGGAGGCGGCGCAGTTCGCCGACGCCGCTCTGCTCGCCGTGCTGTACCAAGGGATGGAGTACACCCTCGAACGCATCGGGAACGGCCTGCGCGGCAAGCCTGTCATCGACTGCAACAACCCGGTCGAAACCGAGGGATTCACCCTCGTCACCCCGCCCGGCGAGTCGATGGCGCAGCAAATCGCGAAGGCGACCAGCGGACACGTGGTCAAAGCCTTCAACCTCTGCCACGCCGATGTATGGCGCATGCCGTCGATCACTTTCGACGGCCGTCCGCTCACCGTGCCCTACTGCGGCGACGACTCGACCGCCCTGCGCGTAGCCGAGCAACTCATCGAGGACACCGGAGGGGTACCTCTGCCGACCGGCGATCTGCGGCATGCGCAGTACCTGGAGGCGAGTGCTGCGATCATCATCGCCCAACTGTACGGAGGCCTTCCCGCACGTACGGTGTTCAACCTGGTCGACGACCAGGCACTGGTCGCCCGCCAGGGTTGACGGTGCTGTCCATGACGGCCGAGGCGCTGGGACGACTCGATGCCCCTACGTGCGCTCCGGACCTCGATGCCCCGATCACGCACCCATCGTCGAATGTCGGCGGCGTCGTAAGCCTTGTCGGCATGCACCTTGCCGGGCCGACGCCAGCGCGGACCGCGCCGCGACCAAACGGCGGGCACGGCCTTCACGAGTGACTTCAACGCTTCGGCGTCGTTTGGTGTCCGCAGCCGAAATACTCACAGACCGGGGGATTCCCGTACAACCCGCTCGAACCTCCATGAACAACAGGCTGTCCCGAACTCCCTTCTTCTGTCGGGGCAAGGGGCTATCAGCCTGCCATCCGCGTCGTACGAGAGTTCCGACGCACGATCCCGGCGACGTCGTCTGCGGCTCGGTGATGGCGACGCGCAGGAGTACCTAATCGATGACGGTCGTGACGCCGTCACCACTGCGGGGGAGACGCCGTCACCACAATCCCGTTACGTTCGGTACTGAAATGCAGCGACATGTTGTGAACCTGCAGGCGAGAAGCAAGTCAGGTGCATCGGCAAACCGCTGACCAGGGCTTTTCCGGGCGGCCGGGCGGAGGGATCGGCACCCCGCTCTCGGCCTGTGGCATCGCCATGGTGGCCTCGATCTAAAGGCCACAACAGAGAGTGAGCCAGAGGCTTCTTCTGATAGACCTTGATGTACTACGACTCGGAGAGCCCAGGAAATGCGCCCCGCGCAAGTGGGTGTTTTTCTCCGGTGGGGGATTGTAGTGCTCGGGCGACGTCGTAGATGCCGGGGCGGTTGTAGGGGAGAGGGTGTTTCTGCTCTCGGAACGCCGCTGAGGTGACACCGAGCTTTGCCGCCACGTCGGTGAGTGCGTCTCACGCTTTCAGCGCGCCGGTCCTGCACGTCGTCCCACCCCGCGCGGTACCCATCGGCGGCGCTGCCCTTCCAGGTACCGAACAGTGCCTGAACTTCACGGTCCAACGACATCGAACCCGACCTCAGCTGCTCGGCAACGTCATAGGCGAACCTGCCGACCGCCTTCACTTCCTCCGGCACCACATGCAGCGGGGTGTCGCCTGTCGTCATGGTCTCTCCCCCTCCGGCTACTGCGGACGCGTCGTGGGTATATCGACAGGCTCTGCAGTTCCTTGCCCATGGTGCCCCGAGAGCTCGAGTTCGGCTGAGGACATGACATCTGTGTCACTTCACTGTCAGGGCCGCCTCGATGGTCCAGCGGAGGTCGTGGCGGGAGAGGGTTTCGAGGAAATCGGCAGGATCGAATGCTTGCGCGGGGGTGCGTACTCCGGCGGCAGTGTCGCCTGCCGCCAATCGCCGGGCTGCTTCGACCGCGGCGACGGCGGTGGTTCCGTAGGTGTCTCGGCCTCGGATGATTCCCCGTGTCTGCTGCCCTTGGTGGTCCACGGCGTCGAGCAGGTAGGTGAATTGCTGTTCGGCGCGGTCGTGCTCGGTCGGGCCTGCGGGAAGCTGTGCGATCAGTTCCGGTGTGATGGGTGTTTCGAGGCCGGCCTGCAGGGTTGCCTCCAGCAGGCTTTCGACATGATCGACCTGCACGTGTCGGGGGATGGTGACTACCTCGCACGTCGGCAGCGCAGCCATCGCGACGGAATGGCCGTCGGGCAGGGTGATTCGGTCGCGCCGAGCCGGGATCCCGCTGTGCCAGGCACCGTCGTCATATGTCAGCCCGCCTGACCGCATCGCGTCCATCGTCGCCGACGCCGAGCGCAGCGATCCGCGTGAGAGACCGGCAGCACCGGTGATGAAGTGGCTGACAGTGAGTTCCGCCAGCGGCCCGGTCCGCTCGGCGATCAGGTGCGCGAGCAGGTCGCCCGGCAAGCAACCGTCGTTGACTGCCGGCACTACCGTGACACCCGCACGCTCGGCGTCGCCGCCGAAGGAATCGAAAACGCCCTTCACATACAGTTGCTCGCCCGCGGTGTCGACATAGTGGGCGCCCGCGGCGATCGCAGCATCGACCATCACCGCGCCGGAGGTGGTAAACGGTCCTGCACAGTTGATGACGACATCGCTACCCGCCAAAGCAGCAACGAGAGCGGCGCGGTCGTCGAGACCGGCCACCCGGCGATCGGCGTCGGGAATTCCGACCTCGACGGCGGCGGATTGCAACCGTGTGTGATCTCGACCGACGAGCCGGACCTCCATGCCATGGCGGGACAACTCGGCAAGGGTGAGCTTGCCCTGATAGCCGTTGGCGCCGTAGACGGTGATGAGCATGTCAACTCCTGTGACCTATCGACTTCGCTGCATGATCAGCAGCAATTCGAACTTAAAGTCAACGGTCTGCGACGTTCAATGCGTCAGGCTCCAAGATTTATACGAATCTGTCTAGATCGAGTCTTGATTTGATAGTTTTGATGGGGTGGATCCTCTTTCTGACGTGGTGGCCGCGATGCGCATCGGCGAGCCTCATTCGGGCCGGGTCAGCCACCACGCACCGTTCGGCTGGCAGTTTCCCGCCTTCGATGCCGCAGGATTCCATGTGGTCCTGGCAGGCACCTGCTGGTTCCTGCCCCCGGCCGCCGATCCGATCGCGCTGCGGCCGGGCGACATCGTCCTGCTCCCGGGAGGATGCGCCCACGGGCTGGCCGACGATCCGGCCACGCCACTACGTCCTGCTGCTGCGTCGCTGCGCCGGGTGAACCCGCGACCATCCCGACCGGACTCCGCATCCGAACCGCGACCGGAGACCGTGCTGCTTTGCGGCGCCTACCTTCTCGATCGAAGCCGGTCACATCCGATGCTCGCCGATCTGCCCGAGGTCATCCACTTGCCCGCCCCAGAAACTCGCCATACCCCGGTCGGGGCGATCATCGATCTCCTCGACAGCGAACTCGCCGTCGACCGGCCCGGTCACGATGCCGTGCTTCGCTCGCTGCTGGATGCGCTACTGCTACACATCCTGCGCGGCTGGCTCGACCGCCACACCGACACCGGGTGGTCGGCCGCGCTACACGACCCAGCCGTCGCCGCAGCGCTCTCAGCGATCCACGGCTCGCCCGAGCACGGCTGGACCGTCGCCGAACTCGCCGCGCACGCCGGGGTTTCGAGAGCTGGCCTCGCCCGCCGATTCACCGACCTCATCGGCCGGCCACCCATCGCCTACCTCACCTGGTGGCGCATGACCCTCGCGGCTCGGCAACTGCGCGACACCGATACCCCGCTGTCGGTCATCGCCCGAGACTCGGGTTATGCGTCCGAATTCGCGTTCGCCCACGCGTTCAAGAACGAATTCGGCCAGCCACCAGGTCAATTCCGAAGGAAGAACCCGCCAGTTCAACCACTGTATCCGAA
The DNA here is from genome assembly GCF_023501985.1 of Nocardia sputi. Taxonomy (NCBI): domain Bacteria; kingdom Bacillati; phylum Actinomycetota; class Actinomycetes; order Mycobacteriales; family Nocardiaceae; genus Nocardia; species Nocardia sputi. Next base: position 11,499 of record NZ_JAMFLC010000051.1, read on the forward strand.
CGCAGGACGTTCGACCGGCTACGCGGCTCGCGCGGTGACACGCGCCGTCCAATCCGAAGAATAGACCCGAACACTCGGCACCCAGGAAGGCGCAAAACTTTTCGCAGACCACGTTGGCAGCCGCCCGTTGGGAAAAGTTCACTCGGACCGGACAACCACGTTCCGCCGGCACTATCCCCAGATCGTCGTCGAGCTCGGCGCAGTCCGGCGCGCCCGCTCTGTTGGCCTCGAGCAACCCCTGCGGCCACCGACTATTCGCGAGTGGTCGCCCGCAATGCCCGGCTCCGCCACGACAATCGAGACCTCCGTGAACAACTCGACCTGGCCACAGCCTGCCTCGCACGGTTGAGCATCGACGGACAGGAACTGCGCAGGCAACTACAATGCATCCGGCGACAATGACGGGACCATGTGCTACGAGCTGATGACCTACTGGAGCGGGCGGCTCAGCGGCGGCGTGTTCCCGTCGATGTTCGACACCAGTAGCCATCCTGACGCGGACGGGTTCGTCGCGTCCCTTCGGGATTTTGTCGCGGCGTCCCCGGACCGGCGATACCGCGTGGCGGCCGAGCGGTTGCTCGACAGCGAAAAACCGTTTCTGTACGTAATTCCGATGCGCGCGCATGCATCGGTGGGGGAAACGCAGGAGGCGCAGGAGTTCGTCGACTTTCCCGCCCTGTGCGAATTGACGATGCGTGAATTCACGGTGCCGGACTGCCTGGATTTGCGGCTCGAGGCTCACCGCGAGTTCTTTTGTGCTGAGCTGGTAGAAGCCGAGCCGATCAATGCGCGGGTGCAGTTCGCCGGCACCCGCCATGAGTCCACGGTGGACTTCATCTCGGTACTGAGCGCCATGATCTTTCCCGAGCTGGGCGGCGAATCGTTCCACGCGGCAGTAGGACAGGAACTTCGCAAGCGTGGTTACCAGGGGCTGGTCTTCCCGTCCGCGCGCAACGACTCGCGGGTAGTCATCGTCGATGGCACGCTGATGCAGCACAGCGGGTGGAACTTTCTCGACTACCGGGGCGCCCCACGGATCGGCAAGCGCCGCCGCCGTCGCGGCTGGCCGATCGGCCGCGTGCTGAACCGGCAGAGTCTCGGTGATCTGGGCGTGAAGGCATACATCGTCGATCGGCATCTCTGCGACGGAGTGGAATGCGACGCCACGGGTACGTAACGGAGGGCGTCGCAGCCCAGGAATGGCGGCGGATCGAGCACGAGCTCGCGCAGCTCGCTGAGGGCAAGGCCCCCGTTTGTTCTACGACCGGTTCACTTTGCGGCCGTTGCGTGAGCGATACACGCAGTCGCAGGAGTCGATCGGCGATCAGGGCGAATTGCTGGATTGATGCGGCCTGGTACCTCCAGTCGCTGATGTGACTCGCACGCTGCCGCGCTGTGGCCTGTATCGATGTGCTATCTCTGCTTCAATCCGGCCAGCGCCTTGCGGGCTTGGTTTTCGGCGATCGCCGCGAGCTCGTCGCGATCGACCGGGGGTTCGCCCTTCGCGCGCAGGACGGCGACTTCTACTCGCACCGAGACATTGCTGTCCTGCGCGCCCACGATGTAAGTCATTCCGTTGCTGGTTTCCGTGGTCGCGATATGCCAGTAGCCTTGGGCGCCGATTCCGGTGACCTCGCCCGAGGCGCGCCCCGATCCGGTGGCGCGGGTGTCGGTCTGTTTCCAATTGTCGTAGGCGGAGGCGGCGCCCGTGCCGGTGATCTGAGCCCGGAGGCCGATGCCTGCTTCGTTGACGGTGGCGTCGTCGGGAAGGGTCGAAGGGCTGGTATAGCGGATGGCGCAGTACAGGTTGCCGCCGTCGGCGGTATTGGGTGGGGATTCCCGATGCTGCGGTGCTCTGTTCGGGGTGGACGACCATCTGTGCAACGGCGTGGGATCGACAAGATCGCACGCGTTGGTGATGCCGCTTATCGAATAGATGCCCGGTGCCGGATCCCGGCGGGATGGCGTGGTCGAAGCCGCCCTGGACGAAGCCGAGGTGCTGGACGGGGTAGGAGCAGTGGCAAACTCGCTGTCTTTGTCGCCGCCGACGACGACACCGATCACCACACCGAGAGCCAGCGCCACCGCCAGGGCGAGAACCCCGGCCGCGATCAGACCCGTCCTGCTGCTACCGGTCCGCGGTGGGTAAGGTGGCGGCCCATATCCCGGACCAGGTGGGCCGTACCCGGTAGCGGGCTGAGCGAGGGTGGCCCCGGGCGGAGGGATGTACCTGCCCTGGTCCGAGGCGGACCAGCTGCCCGCTGGCGGATCAGGTGGTCGCACAGGAGGATCGGCGTTTTCCGGCGTCGGCCGAGCGTCAGGTTCGTGCTGGGAGTCGGTCATCGCCATAGCCTTTCCGGTTCCGCAACGGGCTCCCCGTCGACTCCGACCCGATCGTATTCCAGCCACGTTCGGTCGTCGGCGCCGTGTGCCTACCGCTCCGCAGGAGTTGCCGGTCGCTACTTCTCGCCCAGACCGTCCAGCGCCCTGCGCGCCTGCGATCTGGCGATCGAATCGAGTTCGTCCCGTCGCACGACGGGAAAGTCCTTCTCGCGCGTGAGGGATATCCTCACCCGGACCGAGACGTTGCCGTCCTGCACACAGACGACGTAGGTCATGTCCGCGACGAGGTCTCCTCTGACTTCGGAGTACCAGTAGCCCTGAGCGCCGATTCCGATGACCGCACCGGAATCCGACTCCGGCGCGGGTGTGGCGACGTCGGCGTGTTTCCAATGATCGTAGAAGGGGGGAGCCGTACCGTTGGTGAATTGGGCCTCGACGCTCATCACGGCCTTGTTCAGAGAGAACTTTTCGACGGTCGCGCTGGTGTATTCGGCATCGCACCGCAGGCTGCCGCTCGAGTGGGCGGTCGGCCGGGTTTCCCTGTGCGTAGGAGCGCCTTTGGGCGTGGGTGACCACCTGGTCAACGGCGTGGGATCGACGAGGTCGCAGGCGTTGGTGATCGCATCCATCGAATAGGTTCGGGTCTCGCTGGCAGTGTCCGAGGCACCGGCGGATTCACCGCTACGGTCGCCACCGCTGAGGACGATGCCGATAACCACACCGAGCGCGAGCATCACCACCAGCCCGAGTACACCGGCGATGATCAGACCTGTTCTGCCGTTGCGAGTCGGTGGAGGCGGATGCGACGGTGCCGGACCGGGTCCATGGCCAGGCGGCACGGGAGGCATGCCCCAACCGGCGACCGGCGGTTCCGATTGCTGTGTAGCGGGATACACGCCGCCGGGCATCGGCGGCCGATCGCCATGCCCGTGCTGGGGATCGGTCACCTCGTAGCCCCTCGATTCCGCAACGGACTTCTCCGTCGAACGGCGTTCCCGAACGGATTATATTCCGCCACCCCGTCACATGTGTCCGACCCCGTTGTGAGCCGGAACGACACGGTCCTGTGCGCGCGTCACATGCCGCCGCCCATGACGATGACTGCGATGGCGGTGACAGCGGCAAGGGAGCCGCCGATGATTGACTGCATAATGAATCGCCACCAACGAGATGACCATCGCCCAGGAGGAGATCTTCGGCCCGGTGGCGACGGTGATCCCGTGTGACGGCCTGGATGAGGCGCTGCGGCTGGCCAACGCGACCCCGTACGGGCTGGCGGGCGGTGTCTGGACCAGGGATCTCAGTACCGCACACAAGGTGTCGCGGGGCATCACCGCGGGCACCGTGCGGGTGGTCTGCTACGGCGTCCTCGACCCGTTGCCAGACAGCTGACACGGCGCGCTGGGCGTGGTCAAAGAATCGGCAACTCAGGAGGTATCTGCAGGGCGACGTTGGCGGAATCGGTTCTCGCCCCGAACATCCCGTTCTGCGTCGCCGCCGGAATCGGAAGATCGCGTCTATGTGTTCGTGGTGTTCGTCCCGCAGCCGCCCGCGGCGGTGAACGGGTGGATCAGCTGGCGGGCGTAGTCGACCGGGTAATCGGGTTTGGCCGCCATGCCGAGCTGTTCGGAGGTGAAGCGCCGGCCGGGATCGTAGGAGTAGGTGCGGTAGAGGTGGTCCCAGAGCAGGGTGAACAGCCCGAAGTTCACGTCGCCGATACTGGCCCACTTGAGGTGATGGAAGCGGTGGCCCGCGTTGAGGGCGAGGGCGTATCCGGCGGGACCGACACGGTAGTCGGCATTGGAGTGCTGTAGCAGCAGCTGGATCGCGACGGAGAGGGCGAGGACGGAGGCCACGTCGACGGGCAGGCCGAGCAGGATCAGCGGCGCGACGCCCGCGGCCATCTCGACGGTCTGGTGGACGGGATGTTTCATCAGGCCGTTGAGTCCGTAGAACCGGGTGACGCTGTGGTGCACGGCGTGGAATCGCCACAGCAGCCCGATCTTGTGACTGGCCAGATGCACCGTGGTGATGCCGAAGTCGGCGATCAGTACGGCAAGGAGGACCTGTCCGGCGAAGGGCAGCTCGCCGGGCCAGATCCGCGCACTCGGGACGATCGCGGCCAGCAGCGGAATGGCGGCGACACTGATCAGGATCAGGGTTTCGTTGACCATCGCGTGGATGCGGTCGCGGCGACTGTCGCCGAGGTCGTGGTTCCAGCCCTGCTCGTACGGGATGATCCGTTCGGCCAGAAACGAGGCTGCGATCGCCGAGGCCAGGATCGCGAGGAGCCAGTATTTCGGGGCGCCCGCAGCCGAGAGGGCGATTCCGAGCCCGTTGAGCCCGAGCAGCATGAACGGTACATAGGCATACCGCGTGATCCGTTGTGCCGTCAACAGTATGGTCGTGTGCATGCGTTGAGCGTGCTGGCTCGACACCCCATCCGGCTTGAACGATTCGGTTATCGCGAATCGTTGTGCCAGGACAGGTTCCGGCTCAGCGCCGAGGGCGGCAGGCCGAAGGTCTCCCGGCAGGTGCGAGTCAGGTGCGCGCTGTCGGCGAACCCGGCGGCGTGCGCGGCGGTGGTGAGGTCCGCGCCGCCGGCCACCGCGTCCCTCGCGATCATCAGCCGCAACCAGAGCACGTAGCGGCGCAGCGGCAGCCCGACCTGAGCGGTGAAAAGATGTGTCAGTCTGCTCGCCGAAATGCCAACGCGAGCGGCGAGATCGGCGGTGCGAATGGTCCCGGAGGCGACGACAACCGGCAGGCAGTGCAGCGCGGAGGCCACCGCCGGGTGACGGACGGCGTGGGAGACGGCCGTGCTGTGCGGCGCCAAGATCGCCATCAGTTCGGTGACGGCCGCGGCCACCGGCGCATCCTGATCAGGCAGGGACAGCGCCGGTCCGCCGGACCAGCCGGCGGTGTGGGCGCGGTGCGTGGCGGCACGGCCGGCGGTGCTGTCCGGATCGAGGAACACCGCGATACCTGCGGGGGCGCCGCGCAGAATGCGATGCGATGCATCGGCGGGGATGATCATGTGGGTACCGGTGCACTCGGCGTGGTCGCCGGCAACGGTGATCGGGCCGGCCCCGACTATCACCTGGACGGCGTGGTGGGCGTGGGTGCCGGTCGGGCCGATCGATCCGCTGAAGGCGAGCACGCCGGGACGCAGCAGGACCTCGCCGCGCCAGGGCTGCGGGCCGGTGCGCTCGTCAATGGTGGCGTCGGGAGCCTGCGTCCCGCATGCCGCCGAACGGAGTGGTGACACCGTCGTAGCGTACGTGCAGCATCATCCCCTGATGTGCGTGCGGCAGGTTGTGGCAGTGATTCATCCAGATGCCCGGATTCGATGCTCGAAACACGACTTCCCAGACTTCTCCGGGGCGAACATCGCGCCGCCGCGGCCGACCGGGGAATCACCGGAATGCGGGAACGCTGCCGACTGCTCGGCGGTGAACTCGAAGCCGGGGCACGTCCCGGAGGCGGTTCGACGTAAGCGCTCACCTCCACTCGCCCCGATGGGATCGCACCGGTGAATCCGACATCTCCGCGCCCACCATCAGGGTGCTGCTCGCCGACGACGAACGCCTCGTGCGGTCCGGTTCCAAAGTTCTCCCCGACCTGGAGGACGACATCGCGGTGGTCGGCGAGGCCACCACGGGCGCCGAAGCCGTCGAATTGGCCCGCGCTACCCGCCCCGACGTGGCTCTGATGGATATCTGCATGCCATCGCTCGACGGGATCCACGCTGCGGCCCGCATTGCTGAGACACGACGGGCTGGAACGGGCGCAGGTCCTGATCCTCACCACCTGCGACACCGATGAGAACGTTGCCGAAGCCTTGCGGGCGGGCGCGAGCGGATTCCTGCGCAAAGACGCGCGACCCGCCGAACTGCTGCACGTCATCCGGGTGATCGCCGACGGCGACGCCCTGCTGGTCGTCATCGCCTACCAGACCGGGCTGACCCAGCCCTAGCTGCGGCAGCCCGCGACGGCGATCGCATTCGTCCAGCACAGCCGCCACGCGGCTCGGTCCTCGTCGACGTCCGCGCGGCTACGACCTCCCGCGCAGACGCTTGCGATCTGCGTACGCGGATCGACGTAGACAGTGCCGACCGCTGACGGACGCGGGACGTGCCCACCGGATCGAGAATCAATGGCGTGAGAGGCAAAGTTCCACTGCGAGTGCGCATTCTGTCCGCGCTTACCACCGAGCCGGACTGGGATTCGATCACCCCCGAACAGATCATCGAGGTACGTGAGGCTCAGGCCCACAAGCGCCGCTCGGCACTGGGCAGACTGGTCACCGGCAAGCCTGATCAGCGCGCACGCATCACCACGCACACACTCGATTTCCCACAACGACGCGTGGACGTGCGGGTCTACCGGCCCGAACGGGAAGACTCGGCGCTGCCTTTGGTCATTGCGTTCCACGGCGGCGGATTCCTCGGCGGTGCACCGGATCAGGACGATTGGCTGCTCGGGCACTTGGCGGCGAACCTTCCGGCCGTGGTCACCTCCGTCGACTACCGGCTGGCCCCCGAACATCGGATCGGCGCATTCGTCGAAGACGCCCACGACGCCGCGGTCCAGCTGGCCGAATCAGCCCCGGCGTTCTGCGCGGACCCCGCCCGAATCGCCCTGCTGGGCGCCAGCGCGGGAGCCACGCTCGCGGCGCTCACTGCGATCCACGCCCGCGAACTCGGGCTGGCGGTACGGGCGCAGGTGCTGATAAATCCGCAACTCGATTGGACCGACCGTATATTCGACTATCACTCGTTCACCGAGAACGCGGACGCACCGAGCCCGACGCCGGCCTTCTGCCGTGCCATGCTGCGTTTCGCGATTCGCGAACCGTTCGATCGCACGACGATCACCCCCCTGCTGCGTGACGACCTCGCCGGGGCGGCCCCGGCGCTCATCCAAGCCGCGGGGCTGGACCCGCTGGCGGACCAGGCCCCGGCCTACGCCGACCGCCTGCGGCAGGCGGGCGTCGACGCGACGCTGACGCACTATCCGGAGGCGGTGCACGCCTTCCTTTCCATGCCCGGACTGGTTCCCGCGGCCCGGCCGGCCCGCGCCGAGATCCTCGGTTACCTCCGTACCCACCTGCTGGCACGGCCCGGCGAGCAGACGTGCCCGCCTCAGTCGCCGAACCCGTCGGTGATCTGGCGGGCTCACGGCGGTTCGTGAAAGGGCACCGTTCCCGTTCGAGCGAGCGGGCCGACATGCGTAGTCGCTCGTGCCCGCGAGTGCGGTGTGCCGACTCCGGCCGCCGGTTGAGGGCTAAACGGCTGTGGCCCACGGGCGCACCCCGTTTGCCGGCGTTACCATCCCTGGCGATACATGCAGGTACGTCTCGAGGTGTAGCGTCCACGTCAGCGGGACGACGCAGTCGCCGATCGAAGGCCTTTGAACTCTGGAACTCTGTTGCGGCACTGGCTGTTTGATCTAAATTATCGAAGTGGTTCTTGAATATTTTGGAGTGAGGTGGTGTGTGCGGTGAGCTGGAGACTGGCGGCCTGGATCCGCGAACGCATAGCCAACACGATGGCCAAGCACGCCAATGACATTGCTTCAGTGCGGGAAGTACCGATTCGGCAGACCGCGCACGAACTGGAGCAGACCCAGATCACGAAGCAAGACAAGGATCTCGACGGCGGACGTCAACTCCAAAACGCCGGTGCCGAAACAGATCGCCACAGCACCGTGCCGCATGATCCGGATACGTCCGACAAGCGGCGTTCCACACTGTCGGTGCCCGCTTGGGAATGGGATGAGCAGAACGTGATTCAGCGATGGGACGATGCGGTGGCGGTCTACCCGAACAACCCCGTCGTAGAGGGGCACGTCATGGTCGTTGCCATCGGGCCGTCGGGCGCTTCCGTCGACAAGAGAATGGTTTACGCTGCCGAACTCGCTCGCACGATGTTATCTGCCAACATCATCACCTCCCGCCGCGGGTTGAACTCCGAGTTCGGGCCAATGCACGTCATCCCACGCGCATTCGGTGACGGCCTACCGCTCTGGGCCGAGGGGCACGAGGCACACCCACTCACGCCTTTGACCAAGGAGAATTGCGTATTCGACCGCATCGTCGAGGGTCGTGCGCCCGCCACCATTCTCAGACGCTGGAGGGACGCCATCGCGATCGTGCCGCTGAATCCGATCGCTGAAGGTAAGCACCAACTGATAATTCCTACTGAGCACATTCCCAATGCCGCTGCGGACCCGCAGGCCGCCGGCGCCATGATGGCCCATGTGGTGGAGCAGACCCGCCACATGGAGAATGTCGACATGGTCACCTCGAAGGGAGGACCTGCAACTCAAACTATCGACCACGAGCATCTGCATGCCCTCGAGCGTGAAGAAGGCGACGGGTTCGTGTGCATGACCAACGGCTGAGCTCGATGCACCACACTTGCCGCGCGCCAGGACGACCGGTTCGTCATCCGATAACGCCGGGGCGCCAGCACGTGGCCAGCTTAGCTACGTTCGGCCGCCTGACTCGGCTTTCATCGGCTGGGAATGAACGCCTCAAGCTTTGGCATACTCTGGGACCCCGTTGATCATCACGGGCACAAGGAAACCCGAGGCAGAATCTGCCACGCCATCGGCACGAGCGCCGCAGAACGAAGGGAACATGGTGCAGCGCAGTCCAGGTGGTATGGGCGAATCCCGTATGCCGATACACGAAAGAGCGGGGTGTGCGCGGTGAGCTGGAGGCTGGCGGCCTGGATCCGCGAACGCATAGCCAACACGATGGCCAAGCACGCCAATGACATTGCTTCAGTGCGGGAAGTACCGATTCGGCAGACCGCGCACGAACTGGAGCAGACCCAGATCACGAAGCAAGACAAGGATCTCGACGGCGGACGTCAACTCCAAAACGCCGGTGCCGAAACAGATCACCACAGCACTGCCTCCGGCCACCTGGGTGGGCCAGGAGACGAGGTCGTGTCCTCCGGTATCACGAAGGATGACTTTCCATTCCCAGGCCGCGCGGATACCTTCGCCAGGCCGCTGAGCGAATCGGACAGGGCAGAGCTGGAGGGAAGGAAGGAGTTCGCCGGATGGCACGCTACCGCGGCGAATGCCGGGGTAGCCCGCCTGCGCGCATTGGGCCCACGACCGACCGCGGCCCAATGGCGGGCGGAGTACGGGACCTTGATCGATCAGCGAGCTGAACAAGGAGTTGCGCAATTCGGCCAGGACCACACAACTGGCAAAGAACGGTTCCAGATCCCGATCACCGACGAATCGCCGAACCGCGACCAGATCGGGAGTACCGGCAGGCTGCGCGCCGGGTCGGTGTGGAGTGACGAGGCGCAGGCGTGGGTCGGGGGAGAACCGACGCCGGCAAGCAGAACCTTCGAGGAAGCCGGTCAACGCGCGAAGGAACGGTTCGCGGCCGAGGAGGTGACCGGCGACGTGCTGCAGAATCGAGTGCGGCTTTCCGACGGGTCGGAGGTCGACGGCAACCAGATCGTCACTGGTGAGGCTGCCGAGCAGATCGCACTCGAACTCAAAGCCCAAGTTGCGGCTCGAGGCATCGACGTCAGTACATTTGAAACCAAAGGCGAGGACCTCTCGTTCACGATCACGGCAAAAGCAGCCGACCGAGAACGGATCCTTCAGGATGCGTTCGACCAGCTCGGCAGACCCGAAAAGCTGACCATCCACACGTGGGCGGACAACGCCTACAAGCTTTTCCAGGCACCCGAGAATAAGCGCGGATCCGATTCGGTTATCAGAACCTTCATAGCCGAAATCGGCGAATATGATTTGGGGCGGGTGCCGAAATTCCCACACGATATCGACCTCCGCGCAAACACGATGAGCCAATCGGACTTCGTGAATTATCTCGTGGAGTACGACGCGGAACACGGATAACGCCTCGGCCACTACCATTGCAGCAGGCCTTCCCGTTACTTCCACACAGTACCTGCCGTTGGAATGATTCGCGCGCCGCTACCGGCTAGTGCTTTGTTCATCGATGCGGCGCCGTACCCACTCAACGCCGGACCGTTCTTCACCGGAGCCGCGGCACCCCAGCGCTGCTCGCGTGGCAGGCGGATGAGGAGCGTGAATCGTGTCGACCGCTCGACGAGGGTGCCGATCGCGGAACGGCCCGTGCCGAAGCCAGCCGCTGCTGGACATGGTCACGCAGGCGGGAGGTGGTCACCAGCTTGGAAGCCATCGGGCACCGGGCGAACAACTCGGCCTTCCACTGGGCCACCGAGGCACGATAGTCGAGCTTCCCACTCCTGGTCGCGGCATTGCGCCGCAGTTCCCGCGAGATCGTCTACGGGCTACGCCCCAGAATCGAAGCGATCTGGCGGACACCACTGCCCCGGGTCCGCAACAGGGCGATCTCCTCCCGCCCGGCGAACGACAGGAACCGGCCCGACGGAGACTCCACGAATACGGCGACATCCCGCCAGCATCACGGAACCACCTCGTTCCCACCGCAGGTGAGACACCGGCCGCGACAGCGCATTCCGTCGGCAGATCACCTTCGGCGATCCTGTTTCAGAACCCACGCTCGACCACCCGCTGATGCCCAGGATGCCCCGGCGACCGCATCGGGGGTCGTCCCGTCACCTCCCGCACCAATCCGACGGCCTTCCCGCAACCCCCTGACCTCGGATGTTGCTTCCAACGGTTGAACCCGATCAAATACACATCGGTGAAGTTCACCGAATCACTTGCATTACAAGGGTTGCCGGCGTCCAACATATTTCTCGTCTTCGGTGGGTCGTGCCAGGAAACCGACCACAAAAGATTCAACGAGCAGTCACGGTGGGGGAATGCGGTGCCGTTCGAATGTACCGCGTGATACGGCAACCGTACCCGGCGAACGCGACGGCGACCGTAGGATTGTCGATGTCAGCTAGCTGTATGAGGCCGTGACGTTGGTGACGCCGGTGTGGAGGCGGCTGGCTGGGGGCCGGTTTCCGGCGGCGGAATGTGGTCGATGGTAGTTGTAGTGGACGTTCCAGATTCCGAGTGCGTCTGCGCGTTG
>NZ_JAMFLC010000052.1:0-21634 GCF_023501985.1 Nocardia sputi
GGGCTGCGCCACAACCACCACACCCCCCCCGTGTTCTCCCCCCCCCGCGTGGGGGGCCCCCGGCGGGGCCCCCACCACGGGGCTTGCCTTGGAATGTCAGTGATGGTGTTGGTCGTGCATGCGGGAGTCCCACGCTGTGGGTAGATCGTCGGACAGTACCGGTGCGCCGAGGGTTTCGTCGTCGAAGTCGAAGGCGTCCAGTAGTGCGGGCAGGTGGGCGCCGAGATTGTCGATCGCCTGGAAAAGCAGCCCTCTGCGGCCATGCTGCTTTACGGTCTTGACAGCAGCGATGTCGAGGAGACCGTGGGTGAGATACCACGAATCATGCTGATTGATCTGGTCCAGTGCGAAGACGTCACGTACGGCCGCGATCTCGGGATGGACTGCGGCGAGTTCATCGAGCAACTGCAGGGCTTGTTCGGCGCAGTAGGCCTGCGCGAGTTCGAGTGTATCCGGGATGACATCTAGTCGAGCTTCCAGTGCTGGGTCGCTCAGCAGCGGTTGCGCTTCTTGTGCGATCGTCAGCGTGCGTGCGCGGAGCAAGCGCGCGCGGTCTGTGGGGTCGGCGGGATCGTGCAGCGTCGGTTCGGGTGACGGTGTGCGGCCGAGTTCTTTGGCCAGTACGCGCCCGCCCACGCTGCCCAGCACTTTGGTGTCGCCCTCGCCTGTGATGGCGGCATGGCAGATTCCGATGTAGTCGGCGACCCGGTTGTCGCTGAACATTCCTTGCGCAGCCATTTTCAGGCGGCAGTCGGTGACTGTGGCCAAGGCATGCTCTTGGATGAAGTATTTGGCCGCCATGACCGCCACGACGGTGCCGCGTTTGGTGAGATCGGCGTCTGCGAGGAAGGTTTTGACCGCGTTACCGTAGATGGTGCGGGCGACGGTGCCGGCGAGTGCGGTGAGCAGGGTGTCTTTCACATGCGGGATGTCGACCATGAGTGGTTTGGCGTTCGGCGTCAGCGGCACGCGCCGCTTGCAGGCGTAGCGGAGCGCGATGTAGAGCGAGGCGCGGGCTGTGGCGTTGAGACATGACGACAGAGCGAGACGGCCGACGGTCAGTTGGCTGATCGCCGAGGCGAATGCCCGCTTCCGGCTGTTCTCGTCAGCCCAGGTCAGCACTCCGTTGCGGTCGATGGTCGCCAGGTTGTTGCTCAGCCAGGCACTGCGCTCGACTCGAAGATTGTCGAAGCTGATGACTGCGTTGTCCATGACAACCAGCTGCTGACGGCCGAGCTGGGTGATCGTGACGCCCGGAGCCGGGTCGCCGTTGGCGTCGCGCAGCCTCGCGGTGAACAGGTGCACGCCCTGATCAACGCCCTCCGCGTCGATGAGCCGCGCACCGATGACGCAGACCCTAGCGACCGGAATACCGAGACTTGGCATGAACTTTCGCGCCAGCGGATGTGGGGTATTGATCACGAACCCCTCGCCATCCCAGCTCGCAGTGGTTTGCATGAAGCCGATGTTGGAGCCGCACCCGTACTCGGTCAGCAGCATGACACCGACGCTGGTGCCGTCATCCAGGTCCTTGAGGTACGGCTTCGCGGCGTCGAGGTCGGTCAGGGTGGCCAGGCTGCCCGACGCCAGATTGTAGTGGCCGGAGATAAGCGGGATCAGGTCCGGCGTGAGTACTGCGGTTCGGTCGAACACCGCGAACAACTTGGGCAGATCGGTAGCGACATCGCGGGCACCGATCTCGTTGACCAGGTCTTCCAGCTGGTCGTACGCGTTCTGCCGCCGCTGCACCTGGCTCATGTCCTCGGTGACACGGAAGTCCGGCTTGGTCAGGATCTTCTGCAGCTGACTGTGAAACTCTGGGTCGCCGTGCCGAAGAACCTCCGCCAGCGAGGTGCGTTCCTTAGACCTGTGTGTACCCATAACCGCCTCCTACTCACTTCCGATCCCAACGGCTACTCGTCCACCGTTGGGCATACCCGAGGCCATCGCACGACCTTCGACGCACCGGAGCCAGCGGTCATCGCACGGTCACGCAAACGCAACCGGGTTCCGGAACAAAGGAGTCAGGCAATCACCTCTCAAAAGCCCACAGCGCCAAACACCTTCGCATGAGATTTCACTTCGCTACCCAGCCAACAAAGCTTCGCGCACCACACCGATACCAGCCCCAGGGAGTCGCAAGAACACCGAGGGAGGTTTGCGAGGCCCTAGTCGTCCGATCAAATGACGCTGGCGGGGCAGGCCCTCGGTTCGCATCAGCCGGGCAGCAGCGCGCACGCGCTGGCGAGCCGAGGAAACGCTCGCGTCGACCTGCGACATCACCATTGCCGCAGAGTTGCCGTTACCCGACCGAAACACAAAATGCATTGTGCCACAACGAGAGACGCGGCTCCTTATCACCTGTGACAAACGCTTGGCTGCCACCTCGAACGCAGGGTCCACCCTCCGGTTCCGGCCGATGGCCGCAAACGAGGAGATCACGGCGATGGACGGCAACACCTACCAGGCCCTGACCACCAGCCGGGTGGAACTGCCCGGCCCGCACCGTGCACGCCGGGGTGTGGTTCCGGCTACTGCGCTGCCTGCTCGACGAGTTGACCATCTCCCGCCGAAGGTGCACGCACGTCGGCACCGACTGGTGGCAGCCAGCAGTTCGAGGCGACCGGCAACACGGAGTAATCCAGTCCAGTCACAACGTGATCCCGCCCCCGCCACGCCAGCCGACCCGACGAAAGGTACATCGTGAGCACTACACCGTCCCCGATCAACCCGCCGCTTGCCACTCGAAGATCGGTGCCAGCGGCAGCTCACCCACCCGGCACTTGTCGAGCTTCATGGTTGATCATTGCCGAATTTTTCGTGGCCGTATTTTTCGTGGCCGGATTGGTCGTGGGACTTCCGGATGAGGTCGGCCGCGTATCGTGCGATGGCCTCGGGGGGTGCGTCGGCTCGGACGGTAGTGCCCGGCTCTCCGGGTTGCAGCGGTTCCAGCGTTGCCAGCTGCGAATCGAGTAGGGCTGCGGGCATGTAATGGTCGTGGCGGCCGGTGATCCGCTCGATCAGCAGTTCGCGGTCGGCGGTGAGGAGCAGGAAGAAGGTCCGTGGTGCGGCGGCTCGTAGGGTGTCGCGGTAGCGCCGCTTGAGGGCGGAGCACGCGATCACACCGCCGTGGCCTTCTGTGCCACGGTCGTGCAGCCAGCGGCCGATGGCGTCGAGCCAGGGCTCGCGATCGGTGTCGTCCAGGGGAATCTCGGAGCGCATTTTGGCGATGTTGGTAGGCGGGTGGAAGTCGTCTGCGTCCGCGAACGGAGTGCCGAGCTGGGCGGCCAGCAGCCGCGCTGTGGTGGTTTTGCCGGAACCCGAGACGCCGATGACGACGACGCAGGGGGAGCGCGGTTGGTCGGTTGTCATGGTTTCCTACCGGTCGCGTCGCGAAGCTTCACGCTCTGGGCTGCGACGGTGGTCCGGGCCTGGTGAGCCCGCGGGGTAGCTCTCGAGGGGAACGAGGTCGCGCGACCAAGCCGAGATGACCGGAGTCAGGACGCGCCATGCTTCTTCGGCCTCGTCGGCGCGGATGGACAGTGCTGGATTCCCGTTGAGCACATCCAGGATCAGCCTTCCGTAGGCGGGAAGGTCGGGAGGCTGGATTCGTGCGCTCATGGTGAGCGGCGCCAGTGTGTCCACACTGCTGCCGATGGCTGTCAGTGCGAGAGTGAGGGTTTCCGGATCGAGCCCGAATCGCAGCACATTGGGCAGTGCGGTTCCGTGCCGGCCGAAGGGCAGGTGAGGCACCGGGCGGAAGTGGATGGCGACCTCTTTCCGGTCGGCTGCGAGTGCTTTTCCGCTGCGCAGCACGAACCTTGTGCCCGACCATCGCCAACTGTCGAGTGTGAGCTCGATCTCGGCGAAGGTTTCGGTGCACCGTCGCGGGTCTACGCCGTCCTCGTCGGTGTAGGACGGGACGCGGCGATCCCCGATCGTGCCTGCCGAGTAGCGGGCACGGCGGGAAAGACGAGGAACGTCCTCATCGAGCGGCCGCACCGATCGCAGCACGTCGACCTTGCGGTCGCGCAGGTCGCGCTCGGACAGCGTGATCGGGGGTTCCATGGCGACGAGGCACAGCAGTTGCAAGAGGTGATTTTGCACCATGTCCTCGAGTGCGCCCACGTTGTCGTAGTAGCCGGCCCTGCCTTCGAGGGTGAGGGTTTCCTCCCAGATGATCTCCACTTTGGCGATATGCGCGCTGTTCCAGATCGGTTCGAGCACGCGGTTGGCCAGTCTGCTGCCGAGGAGGTTCTGCACCGTGGTGATCGCGAGGAAGTGATCCACCCGGAAGATGGCGTCTTCGGGCACCAGGTCCGACAGCAGTCGATTGAGTTCCACCGCACTCGCGAGGTCCTCACCGAATGGCTTCTCCAGCACGATCTTGCTGCCGTGGGGCAGGCCCACACGATGAAGGGTCTCTACCGCAATGGGGAACAACGCCGGGGCCAGCGCCAGATAGACAGCGACGGGGCCGTCGCCGGTGATGGCAGACGCGACTGTAGCTGGATCGGTGATGTCCGCTTGCCGGTACCGAGCCGCGGCCGTGATCGTGTGTCTTGCCCCGGCCGGCACCTCGTCGGCGTGGCGGTCGAGTTGAGCGGCTGTCCATTTCTGGAATTGCGCGTCGTCCCAGTCTTTGAGATCCGCGCACACGAGGCGGAAGCGATCGTCGAGCCGACCGGCAGCCCGTAAGGCGGCCAATCCGGGCAGGAGGTAGCGTCCGGACAGGTCACCGGTGCCGCCGAAGATGACGAGTCGTGTGATCATGCTGTCGCGCCCGCCGTCGCGCGTGCGAGGTTCACGCCACTGGCGATGACGCCGATATGGCTGAACGCTTGCGGGAAATTTCCCATGAACTCGCCGGTCGACGGATCGATCTGTTCGGAGAACAGGCCCAATGTGCTCGCGCGCGAACAAAGTGAGGCGTACAGCTGCTGGGCCTCCTCGAGCCGGCCTTGCAGGGTGAGGTTGTCGACCAGCCAGAAGCTGCACAGGACGAAGGCTCCCTCACTGCCGGGGATACCATCGGGCGATTCCTCGTGCAGGTAGCGGTACAACAATCCGCCTCCGGCATCGAGACGATCGGCGATGGCGGCGGTGGTCGCCGCCATGCGTGGATGGTCGGCCGCAATCACCTGACGCAATGGCAGAGCGAGCAGGCTCGCATCGACGGCTCCGCCGCCGTCGAGGTAGGCGCTCAATGTCTTGGCCTCCTCGTCCCAGGATTGCTTCAGGATGGATGCGCGGACGCGGGCAGCCTCGGCGCGCCATTGTTCTATGGGACCGGGCAGGCCGAGTCGCTGCCCGATCGACGCGGCTCGATCCAAAGCGACGTGGCACATTCCGGCCGAGTAGGTGAACACCCGACCTTCGTTGCGTACCTCCCAAATGCCCTGGTCGGGTGTAAGCCACGATCGTCCGGCCGATTCGGCCAACCCGGCCAGATTCGACCAGAGCACCGGCTGGAGTTCACCGCCGGCGCGTAGCCATTGATCGGCGCAATCGAGGATTTCGCCGTAGACGTCGTGCTGGCGTTGGTCGGCTGCGCCGTTGCCCCATCGCACAGGGCCGGACTTCCGGTAGCCTTCCAGGCCGCTGTCGCGCATCTCGTCGGGCACGGGGTCACCGTCGAGGTCGTACACGATCCGTGGCTGACCGCTGCGTTCGAACGCATCCAGCACCCAACCGAGGAATGCGTCGGCTTCACCGCGAAAGCCGATACGGCGCAACGCGAAGACCGCGTATGCCGCGTCGCGGATCCATACGTATCGGTAGTCCCAATTCCGGACGCCACCGATCGGCGCCGGCACCGACGACGTCGGAGCCGCGACTACAGAGCCGTTGACCCAGTGATCACACAGCTTGAGCGTGATCGCGGCGCGGCGCACCAGCGGCTGCTGCGGACCGTGGTACACGCATCCGTCTATCCACGACCGCCACGCTGCGGCGGTATCGCGCAGCATCGACGTGGCATCGAAGCGGTGGTGACGGTGGAACCGGCCCCAGGACAGCACGAGATCCAACCGATCCCCTTGTTCGAGGTCGTGCGTGCTGCGCAGGTCGGTCAGCGCACGATTCGAACGCAGGTGCAGCCGAAGGCCCGGCCGGGAAGTCACCCGCACCTCGAGTCCGCTCGACACCGCCCGCGTGTGCGCGCCGCCGCGAGGCGAAACATCCACATTCAGCCGCACATGTCCGGCGACGACGACAGCGGAGCGAACGAGTTCCGCACGATCGGCGGCGGCGTCATCGGTCAGATCGGCGCCAGAGCGCAGAACCATCGCATCGGTCAGCCGGACCACTCCGGTCGGGCACCGTAACTCGGTTTCCAACACGCCGGTGTCGTGCTGATAACGCTGGCGAGCTTCCGTCAGGCCCAGCGGCGCGACCGTGAAATATCCGCCCTGCGCGTGATCGAGCAAACCACAGAAGAGCGGCTCGGCATCGAACCGCGGCAGACACATCCAGGAAATCGAACCGTCCACGCCTACGAGAGCGGCCGTCGCGCCATCTCCGATCAGGCCGTAGTCCTCCAGACGGAGATACCCGTCGAGTTTGCGGATCGGCCGGAAAGGTGGATCGGTATCGAGCATGCCGCCTCGCTTCCGCTGATAAAGCAACCACGGTCGGAATCTAGAACCTGATCAATACCTTGACGACATCATCGAGTTTCTTGTCCGAAATCTCGAATGCTTGCTCCATATCCTCGAAGGAGAATTCATGTGTCGTCATATGTGACGGGTCGACCCGCTGGCCTTGCAGCACTCGCAGTAGTCGCTCCATGCGCAGCCTGCCACCTGGACAGAGCCCTGTCGCGATCGTCTTGTCCGCCATGCCGACTCCCCATTCGACCCGGGGGATGTGCACGAACTCACCGTCACCGAAATACCCTACGTTGGAGACAGTGCCACCGGGTTTGGTGATCTTCACCGCCGTCCGGAACGTAGCGTCCGCGCCGAGTGCCTCGATTGCGGTGTCGACACCTTCGCCGCCGGTCAGCTCCAGCACCCCCGCCATGACGTCCTCACGCGTGAAATCGATTATCTCGTCCGCGCCGTACGTGCGAGCCAATTCTTGCCGATCCGGAACCGATTCCACGCCGATGACGAGACCTGCGCCACACAGTCGCGCACCGACCGTCGCCATCAGTCCTACCGGTCCCTGCGCCAATACGGCAACGGTTCCACCGATCGGAATATTGCCCTTCTCGGCCCCCATGAATCCGGTCGACAACATGTCCGAGCAATAAACGGCTTGATCGTCGGGAATGTTCTCCGGGATCTTCGCGAGATTGGCATCGGCGTCGTTGACGTGAAAATAGTCGGCGAACACACCATCTTTGGAGTTGGCGAACTTGAAACCGCCCAGTGGGCCGCCCGACTGCGACGGGAACCCGTTCTGGGAAGCGGAATCACCCCAATCGGGAGTAATCGCACCAGCCACGACGCGGTCTCCCGGCCGGATGTACCTGACCTCGCTACCAATTATGTCCACCACCCCCACGGCTTCGTGCCCCAGCGTCAGGTTCGTCCTGGGACCGATACCCCCGCTTACCGTATGCGAGTCGGACGTGCAGATCAGCGCGGTGGTCGTGCGCACAATCGCGTCGTACGGGCCCGGTTCCGGGACCGGCTTTTCGGTGAATCCCACGGAACCGATTTCCTTCATGACAAAAGCTCTCATTGTTTCGCCTCTCGTCGGACTCGTGAGTCGCGGAGCGGACATCGATGGGCATGCCAGAGGCAGCCGAAAACCGGGGAACCGGGCGGCTGCTTTCCCCTCGCCGCGTGCTCCATGAACCATCAGGGGCCGAAATCGGCTCCCGGCCACCGGTTACGGACACGATCCGCACCGCCGGGACCGAGCCGCGGCGAACTCGGTCGAGGGGCGAGAGGTCGTCACCGCTCACAGCCTTCGTATGCGATGTGGATTCGAACGCGTCGTCGGAATGCTGACGATCATGGACGGACTCTGGCATTCGCACATCTCCGCTCGAAGAAACTGCGACCTGTCTGGCAGAGACTTCCATGGGCACGAATCACATGTCCTCACCCAGGACGGGTGAAAGATGGACGCTCGATCAGGGCCCGTTCGATCGGTGCCTGCCTCCTTACATGCAGGCCGGAAGTGAGTCCACGCCGGTGCTGATGAAGCTGTCCGGGCATACGTCGGTCAGTAGCCTCGCGCAGTACGCGCGGGTGTCTGATGAAGGTCTCCCAGCTTCCGGGCCGACACGGATCCCGCCGCGTCGCCATGGCCGGCGGTCGGGCGAGTAGTCCGTGACACGATGAGCGTTGAGACTTCTATCTCGTTGTGCGAACGGGCCTTTCATGTCCTGCGCTGGGTTGTGTCTCCCAATGACTTGAGCCATTCGACTATCAGGGCCAGGACGACTCCGGCGCGGTAGGTGATGGCCAACCCCCGTGCCCGGGGACCCGCGGCGTAGCAGTTCTAGATCTGCCGATCGGGAAGTTGACGAAATCGGATGTCTGACCGTCGGTAATTCCTGCTTACACGCGTTGTCGCAGTGCTGTCTCTGCCTGCCGACCGTCCTCCTCTCCGCGACCCAGAGTTCGGTATCGGGGTCGCCGTAGTATCGGCCCAATTTCGGGCGGGTATGGCGTAGCTGCTGGTCAGTGGGTGCGGGAAGCGCCGGGGCCGATGAGGCTGGTCAGTTCGCCCACCTGCCATGGCCGCGGCGGTAGCCGCGAGACACGCTCCACCACCGGCGTTGGCGCGCCAGCATGATCAGGACTTCTGACTGATAGATCATCCGGGAAGGTGTGTTCCTTCCCGTCATCCACAGGTCCTGATCATTGCTCGAACCGCCGGTTCACTCACCTCTGACACCGACTACCCGAATACCGGCCCCCGACCCGTCCGGAACCTCTACACGGGACATGACGGCCACTTGATGGATTCGATCCCTGCGGAAGTGTGTGGTGATGTCTGTTCGGGCGTGTGAGGCCAGCGCCAATAGCGCGGACGGGCTGTAGGCGCGAAGTTCGCTGATGAGCCAGTCGTGCGCGGTCGGGTAGCCCTGTGCGAGGAGGATGAGCGCGGCGAACAGCGGCAGGCGCAGAGGCTGTGCAATTGGTGTACGGCGGAGCAAGTCGATGATGAGGAATTTCTTGCCGACTCGGGTTGCTTCGGTGATCGTGGCGGAAGCCGCCCTCGGCGGCAGATGATGGAACGATTGGGCGAATACGACGAGGTCGTAGGTTTGATCTGGTGCGTTGATCGAGGTCGCGTCTTCGACGCGCACGACTGCACGAGGATGCGATCCGAGATCGCTTGCGACCATGTCGTCTACCGATGCAGCATCAATATCGGTGACGGTCACCTCTACGTCGGGATGCTGTTCGAGCAGTGCGCGTGATAATCCGCCGTGCCCTGCGCCGAGTTCGAGGATTCTCGGGCGACGGACATCTTCTACTTCTTGCAACTGTAGCGCGTTCGACCTCGTCAACCAGCCGCTGTTGCAAATCCGGGCGTCGGCTCAGGAGCGTCAACGCGATCCCCAACGTGTTGGCCGTCGTTTCGTAGCCTGCGAGATACAAGGTGTAGATCTCGTCGCGCAACTGTAGGTCCGTGAGAGGCTGCCCATCGTCGTCACGAGCGTCCAAGAGCATGTCGAGCATGTCCTGCCCACTTCTAGCCGCTTGCATTTCGCGTTCGGCCAGCCGTTGCTCCACAGCTGCCATGATGAGCCGATCCGTGCGATTCGAAGCGTCTTTGAGCCAGTGCCGCAACGGTGTCGGCACCCATACCGGGAGTTTCGAGCCGAGCGCGTATTCGAGCATGTTGAACATCAACATTCGGTCGCTTGCGTGTTTGAGCCTTTCGGCCATCTCGTCGCCCAGGTCCGTCCCCAGCAGCGTCTTCATAGCGATCCGGTCCACGAGTTGTTCCATGTCCCGCTGCACATCCCGCGTTTGGTCGAAATCCCAGCCCAGCACGGCCTCCTCCGAGAAGCTGCTGATGACTTTGGCATAGCTTTCGATCCACTGCGGATGCATGCCTGGCTGAAGCGTGCGCCGCTGCCTCCTCCAGTAAGCGCCTTCACTCAAGATCAGCCCGTTGTTTCCAGTGATCTCGGCATGCCTGGCGAAGGTCCCTTCTTGCCCCCGCCCAAGCGGCCCGTGAGCCCCTGCAGCGGCGAACACCAACCCGACATCGTCCGGGTGGAACAACACGGCAACACGGGTGGAGCCGAGCGACCACTCGGCCCCACCGCCCACCGATGACATCCCGTCGCCTTCGCCTTCATGCACCAGGCGCGCCATCCTCAACCGCCTTCTGACCTGGTCAATCAGCTTCGTTGCCGCTCCTGACACGATCCTTAACGGCACCCCCAGCAGAGAGAACTGCTCACCCACGCCCAACAGCACCCAGCCACAGCCCGCACCCTGCCATCACCGCTGTTCAAGGCAACTTCCGCGTCCGTGCCCAGCCCCATGTACGGGGGATCGTCCGGGCCCCAGAGGTCGCCCGGATCCTCAGCCGTGTCCGCCCGGCTCGGATGGCCCATCCGTGGCGATCGGGCAGGCCGCCGGCCGCCAGCTGTCATCGATGGTGAGGGCGCCAACGTCGATCGCTGCTGGCTGTGGAGACTCCTCAGCCTGATACTCGTCGTGCTAGCGATTCTCCTTTTCGTGCAGTGGTGGTTCAAGTAGCGCGTGTAAAGGAGAATAAGACCAGGATAGATGGCTGAACTCAAAGGCATTGGCGGCAAACGCGTTACGAGATCGACCGAGATAAGTCTCCGCAACGGGAACCTGACGTCACCCTTTCGGAATCCGGCCTTATGGTGAGGTGGAGGACGGATCTCTTCTCAGGGTCCGCCTCAACGTCGCCACGTTTCTCGGATTGAGTCGACTCTGGCCGGGCAGTATCGGGTCGACGAACCACCTGCCCTGCGCAGCCGTACTCGCGCCGTGACCGTTCTCCATCCGGCTACGACACGCTCAGCTCTCGAGACGGTCGACAAGTCCTGAAGGTCATCGGTGGTGAGGCCCAGCCGCTCCAGCAACAGTGCCGCAGCTTCCAGATTCGCTTGGCGGGTGGTGCGATCGGCTGTCACAGATCACCGCCCGGTGCCTCGATGATGCGGCGCTGCGCCATATCGTGCAGAGCCCTCGGCGAGAAGAGCACGAGGACTCCGTGCGCGGGATCGGGCGCGAGCAGAATCCGATCGCCGGATCGGATACCGGTCGCGTAACGCAGTTCGGCGGGTAGTCGCAGACACCGGTGCACCGTGATCCTCGCGGTGCCCTCGACACCGAGAGACAGGAATGCGAGATCATCGCGGACCGACCAAGCCAGGCGGTTGCCGGGAAGCCAGCCCATGAGAGCCACCAACCTCTGGTCGTCGATGCGCCCGGCGGAGTCCACGGGGCGCAGCCGGTAGTTCGCGGTCGCAGGCAGCGCATTGTGAAGCTGCGGCAGCGGTAGGGCCGGGCGAGCGGTGGGCCGGCCGTCGAGCCGGTCGGCTCGACCGTCACCCGGTAGCCCGGAGAAGAGCCGCGCAGAAGGGCAGTCGGTCATCGTGCCCATCCGCTCGGCCGGAACTCCGGCAAGAAGGCCTCGGTGTCCAGTTGTCGTTTCAGCACCCTGAAGAGGGTGAGTTCGCCCCGAGAACGTGTATGAACCTGTGTTTCTACGCGGCACTCGATCGCATTCCGCTGGGTATGGCGGTGACGATCGATTTCGTCGGCCCGCTCGCCATCGCGTTGATCGGATCGCGGCGCACGCGCGACGCGCTATGGGTGGCTGTTGCCGGAGCGGGCGTTCTGCTGTTGCTGGTCGACAGTGACGGTCCGGTGTCGTGGGCCGGTGTGCTGTTCGCGGTGGCGGCCGGGGTGGGTTGGGGGGCCTATATCGCGTGCAGCGCCGTGGTCGGCAGGCACACCGCCGGACACGACGGATTGGCGATAGCCATGGGCCTCGGCGGGCTGCTGGCGTTGCCGGTGGTGATCGCGAACGATGCCGTAGCGCTGCTGGATCCGCTCTTCTTGCTGGGCGCCGCGGCCTTGGCGGTGCTCTCGTCGCTGGTGCCGCACGCCATCGAAATGGCGGCTCTGCGCCGGATCACTCCCGCGGTGTTCGGCGTCATGATGAGCTTGGAGCCCGCGTTGGCCGCGGGCGTCGGGCTGCTCTTGCTCGGCGAGGAAATGGGGGCGGCTCAGTGGGCCGGTATCGGCTTGGTGGTCATGGCGTGCGCCGGATCGGCTCGCGGTCCTCGCGACAACGCCGACTCGGGCGGCGGGATTCAGTGCGCCGAAATGGCGTGTCCAGCACCGTGGACAGAACCACATAGGT
Organism: Nocardia sputi; assembly: GCF_023501985.1. Lineage (NCBI taxonomy): Bacteria > Bacillati > Actinomycetota > Actinomycetes > Mycobacteriales > Nocardiaceae > Nocardia > Nocardia sputi. The sequence goes on from NZ_JAMFLC010000052.1 coordinate 12,328, forward strand.
ATTCCGGGATGTCGATATCCTCACGTGTTCCCGTCGCTACTACCGACAGCGGCCATGACTAGGCGAAATGCATTCGACGCAACGAATTTTCGGTAGATCACGAAGTTGTCGGTGACATAGACAACAGCGGAAACTCCGGTGAATTCACCGCCCTACCGGCGGGTACGTGATCGAATGCTCTGCAAGTGACATCACGAACCCGCTGTGTCGCGTCGCGGGTCCACCGAATCCAGGAGGTCGAACCTGTGGTCGACGCAAGCGTACCTACGCTGCGTCCGTCCGAGCTGGAAAGATTGGCCCAGCTCGACGAACACAACGAACTTTCCGCCGAGCATGTGCGATCGACCTCGCGCAGGACGGGTGTGCCGGAGGCGAATCTCTGGCGGTGGCTGGACGCCCGCCGCGACGCTTCCGCACCGACCAGGCGCATCGACGTTCCCGAGGCCGCCACGCGGCTGGTCGGATATCGGCAGGGCGACCACCGGGCGTCCCGCATCATCACGCTCACCGAGGCGGTCGGAGGCGAGCTCCTGCCGCAGATCTCCGACGGAGACGTCACTACGTTCCTGGCGGACTCCTACCGGAGCCTGCCGACCTCGGAGTTCGAGCGCATCGACGCCGTCTATACCGAGGGAATCCGAGCGACCTGTCGATGGCTGGCCGAACACACCAGGCAGCCATGCCGCCACGACCTGGACCAGAACGGCGGTGGCAGCTGGATCGGCCCGCGCGGGGCCGGTCTCGCCGAGTACATGCTCGCCGTCCTGCAACCCCGCCTCAACGCGCCGAATCGTTTCCATCAGGGCCGCGGGACCGGTGTGGTGGACGAGTGGAGCGACATCCTGAGCCTGTACCGGTTCCTCGGCGGCCTGATCGCCGACAGCCCCGGCCGCGGACACACCATTACGCGCCTGCGCGGCGCCCAAGCGGCGTTCCTACTGCACGGGCTGCGGCTGGACCTGCCGCCTGACCTGGCGTACTCGGTCGGGCCCGGGCTGACCACCACCCCGATCGACCACGACGTCATCGCCCGCATCCGCGCGCGGACCGCCGATCCGGTGGACGCGGCCGCCATCGCCACCGCACTCTTCACCGGCGCTACAGCCATGGAACTCAACGCGATTCCATGTGTCGCGCTCACCACCGACGCGCTGATCTTCAACGGCCCGATCGGCTACACCCACGCGCCGGATCTGTACGTATGGGTGATACCGCCGCCGGCGCGCCCTGTGCTCTACGAAGCGCGGGCCTACCAGGAATCACGCCCCACACCCAACAGCAAGCTGTTCACCGGGGCTATCGGCGGAGCGGGCTTCCGCCTCCGCAGGCTCGCCGCGGCATGCGAGGTGACCCTCCCGGACCTGTACCACTGGCACCACAGCTGGATCCGGCAAGCCGGACTTCTCCGCATGTCCGAACAGCCGAACCCGGTGCGTAACACGGACCTGCTGTTCGGACTGAAACTCGTACCCCGGCCGCGCCGCCGTCGCGCACGCTGAGGCCGGCGTTTCTACCTGACGCGGTGCAGTGCGTGGATTTCGAGGGCGCCCAAGGTCCAGTGATCTGTCACGGAGAATCCGAAGCGCCGGTAGAGGGGAACATTGTCCGGGTCGGCGGTGGTGAGCCATAGGTCCTCGAATTCGTCGACGATGAGAGCGAGGAGGCGGCGCCCGGCGCCATGCCCGGGGTGCTCGGCGCCGATGAATTCGAGGGTCCAGGCATCGGACGGCTTGCGGCGCTCCGCCTCCCGGGTGTAGCGGAGTGTGCGATGGATCGCTGCGGGGCCGCAGTGGAACAGGACGTGCATGGTCCAAGCCGACCGCGCGGCCGCGTCCGGTGTGGCGCCGGGCGGGCTGAGCAGCGCGGCTGCGCCCGGTGCGGTGCGGGTGACCAGATGGGGCAAGCGTGCGGTGGCGGCGAACCAGTGTCGTCCGCGGTCGCCCGCGATCCAGGCCATGCCGGGTTCGGCGTCAAACGCTCGGCTGAGGACGAGTGCGGGATCCAACGGGAACCTCCGGGATCAGGTGACAGATCAGCAATTTGAGCGAGAACAGGGGGATGAACCAGGCCAACAGCGCCGGTACGGGAAACGCGATCAAGTTGATCAGCAACACCGCCATATAGGCGGCCATGGCGACCGGGCGGCGCAATTCGACAGGCGCGGATTCGATCGCCAGTGCCGCCCCGAGCAGCAACAGGGTGTTGGCGGCGAACCAGGCCGGTTCGCCGAGCAGCAGGAATGCGACTACCGCGAGATGCGCCACATGCACCCCGACGAACGTCAACCGGCCTCGCGATGAGCGGGTGCGGTGGTACCAGCGTTTCGCGGAGTTCGTCGCGTTGGTCAGTACGCCGCCGACGAGGTCGCAGGCGACGACGACCAGCGCCACGACCTCCACGACGCCGCGGCCGGAGATCATCGGCAGGCAGTAGATGGCGATCAGCAGTACGCACAGGACACCGCCGATGCCTTCGACAGCCGATTCCGCTCGCGTCTTTCCCGGCCCCATGAATCGCTCCAAGCGCCCGGCCCACCCGGGCCGTGTTGCCGGAATCGACCAATCCGCCTGCAGATCACCGCGCATGACCGGGCCCCCACAGTCCGGCCAGCAGGCTGAAGATCTGATCGGGATCGTCTCCGCCGGTGAGCGCCCAGTGGTCGCCGGCGCGCAGGACGGCGGCGGACGCCGCGGTGAGCAGCCCGCGGTCGATGTCGGCACGGATGACGCCGAGAGCGAGGCCATTGCCGATCACGTCGGCGAGCCAGGAGTGTTCGTCTCCCACCGGCGTCCGGGTGACGGCGGCATCGGCGAGCGCCAGATCCTGTGGGCTGTCCCGCAGGAAGGCGATGAGGCCGGCCGAGGTCTCGCGCAGGCGGGCCCAGAACTCCTCGGCGGTCTCCGCGGCCACCCAGGCGCCCAATTGTCTCCGCAGCCGGTCGGAGACGTCGGACAACACCAACGCGAGTATGTCGTCCTTTCCGTCGAAGTACTGATAGGCGGAACTCTTCGAGATGCCCGCGTTGGCGATGATCGTGTTGTACGACGCCGCGTCCGGGCCGTGATGTGCGAATTCGGCCTTCGCGGCGTCGATGATGGCGCGTTGGCGTTCAGGGGGGAGGCGATGGAAGCGGGGCAGCGGCATGTACCAATGGTACACACCATTGGTATGCACTACTAGTTCACAACTTATCCGGCGTCGTCGAGGAGGTGCCGTGGGGCGGCCTGCCGCCAGGAGTCGAGCACGATGGCTTCCAGTTCGTCGCGATCATCGAGGACGGTCAGGCGCGCCCGCACCCAGGCGTTGTTGGCTTCGTGGGCCGCGATCCAGAATTTCTCCGGTTCGGCGAGGACTAGTTCGTCGCGGTCGATGATGGGGCAACGGACCGCCATCGAGGTCTCTCCCTCCGGGAGGGTGAGGAACAGTTTGCCTGCCACCCGAAATATCGGCATTCCCCACGTGAACTGTTCGGACGTCTCGGGCAGCGACAGCGCGAAGGTTCGGACATCGTCCCCGGTGAAACTCATGCGCCGCATCCTTCCAGGGCCCGGTGACACGTCCGTACGCGGTCGACGGGGGATTGCCCGAGCGATCCCGGAGCCGATCCGTAGGGCATTGTGCCGACGCGACCGGCCGCGCGTTGTGAGCTGCCCAGTCGCCGACAACAGCCTGGCCTGGCCCACCGCCCGCATCGCGGTGATCGGCGCGGAGAGCGCGGTGGACATCGCCGGTCACCGCCAGTTGCTCCAGGTGCCGGAAGAACAGCGCGCGGCCGTGCGGGAGTTCATGATCGACCAGTACAACGCCACCGTCGCCACCCCGTGGTCGCGGCCGAACGCGGATACATCGACGCCGTCATCGAACCGTCCCGTACCCGGCTGGAGATACAGCACGCGCTCGGGCTCCTGCGAGACGAGGAAGCGGCCGCGGAACACAACCCGCGCAAGCACAGCCGCTACCCGATGGAGGGCCTGCGGCGTCGTCCGGCCTCTGGTTTTCCCGCTGCCGAGCTGGGTATGCGGCGAGGTGGGTAGCAACCGTCCGTGGTCGGAGGAGTTGCGGGCATGGAGTGGTTCACCGCGTCCGAATACTGGTTGAGCAGGCAGGTGCTGACCCGCGGCGTGGCGGCCGTCTATCTGATCGGGTTCCTGGTGGCGGCCCGGCAATTTCGGGCGCTCATCGGTGCCCACGGCATGCTGCCGGCGCCGCGGTGGCTGGCCCGGCGGTCCTTCCGGCAGACGCCGAGCATTTTCCACTTCCACTATTCCGATCGCTTCTTCGCCGCTGTTTGCTGGTTCGGTGCGGCACTGTCCGCGGCGCTGGTCGCCGGTGGGGCCGACCTGCTGCCGTTGTGGGCGGCCATGTTCCTGTGGGCGACGTTGTGGGTTCTCTACCTGTCGATCGTCAACGTCGGACAGGAGTGGTATGCCTTCGGCTGGGAGTCGCTGCTGCTGGAATGCGGGTTTCTCGTCATCTTCCTCGGTAACGACCGCACCGCGCCGCCCGTTCTGGTCTTGTGGCTCGCCCGCTGGCTGCTGTTCCGCGTGGAGTTCGGCGCCGGGCTGATCAAGCTGCGCGGTGATCCGTGCTGGCGCGATCTGACCTGCCTGTACTACCACCACGAGACACAACCGATGCCGGGGCCGCTGAGCTGGTTCTTCCATCACCTGCCCAAGCCGCTGCATCGAGCCGAGGTGGCGGGAAACCACGTCGCGCAGCTGGTCGTGCCCTTCGGTTTGTTCGCACCGCAGCCGGTGGCGAGCATCGCCGCCGTCGTCGTGGTCATCACCCAGCTGTGGCTGGTGCTGTCGGGCAATTTCGCCTGGCTGAACTGGATCACGATCCTTCTCGCGTGCGGCGCCATCAGTCAGTCCGCGGCTGCGGCGGTGTTACCGGTGCCCACCCCGCCGCCACTGCCGGAACCGCCGCCGTGGTTCGTGGGACTGGTCATCGCGTTCACCGCGCTGGTGGCGATCCTGAGCTACCGGCCCGTGCGCAACCTGATCTCCAGCCACCAGGCCATGAACCGGTCGTTCGATCCCTATCACCTGGTCAACACCTATGGCGCGTTCGGCACCATCGGCCGTACCCGCCTCGAGGTGGTCATCGAGGGCACCGACGAGGCCACCGTCACCGACCGGACGCAGTGGAGGGAGTACGAGTTCAAAGGCAAACCAGGTGATCCACGGCGGCTCCCACGCCAATGGGCCCCATACCACCTGCGGCTGGACTGGCTCATGTGGTTCGCCGCCGCCTCGCCACGGTACGCGCAGCCGTGGCTGGGCCCGTTCCTCGCCCGACTGCTGGAAAACGACCCGGACACACTGCGCCTGCTACGGCACAACCCGTTCCCTACGACCGCACCGCGTTTCATCCGCGCGCAACTGTGTCTGTACCGGTTCACCACACCCCGGGAACTGGCTCGCACCCGGGCATGGTGGCACCGCGAACTGGTGAGCCGCTACCTTCCACCCCTTTCCCTCGACGACCTGCAATACCGCAGCCACTCCCACCGGCACTGAGCTGCGCAGCACGGCAGTGTTTTTCGCCACAGTGGGGTGGCGACGATCGGCGACGAAAGCGGGTATGCGCCTCAGTGACGCAACCGACCGAAGGAGGATGTCATGTCCATCTCGGCCTCGCGCTCGCAGTATCGCGCCGTCCGACGCAGTGACAGGGGTTATCCCAGCACAGAGGGCCCCGTCGAATGGACCGTCGCGGCATGGGTCTTGGTATTGACGGTGCTGAGCATCGCACTGGCTCTGCTGTAGGGACACCGCCCTCGGCGCCGCAACCAAGCCGATTCCGCTCATCCGTCCGGTGAACGAGCGCCACCGAATGCTCGAGGTTCGCTCGCGCTGTGCTGCCCATCGGCGAGATCGGCGGCAGCACAGCCGGATCGGGTGGACGACGAGAAGGAGTTCGACTCTTGGAGGAAGTACTACGGCCGCTCATCGTCGTGCTCGGTACAGTCGCGATCACCGTCACGGCAGGCCTGCTGATCGATCGACTGCTGCGTTACAGCGCGCGCAGAAGCCCGGGTAACCAACTGCCCACGCTCTTGCGCCGGGTGCAATTGCCCGTGCAGGTGTTGCTGGGCTCGCTGGCTTTGCATGCCACCTATCCACTGGCGCACCTCGATTTACGCCAGGACACGATGGTTCGCACCATCTTGGCGTCCGCGGCGACGATAGCGGCGGCGTGGGTCGTCATCCGGGCGGCGGACGCCGTCGCGGAGAACATGCTGCGCTCCTACGCCCGGCGTACTCAGCAGGTCACGCGGGTGCGGCAGTTGCGCACGCAGCTCGGCCTGGTGCGGCGCATCATCACATCGGTCCTGGTGGTCACGACCGCCGCCGTGGTGATGCTGCTGCTGTTCCCGACGCTGCGGACGCTGGGCACCTCGTTGCTGGCCTCGGCGGGGGTGATCGGAATCATCGCGGGCGTCGCCGCGCAGTCGACTCTGAGCAATCTGATCGCCGGGTTGCAGATCGCCTTCGGTGATTCGGTCAAGATCGGCGACACCGTCGTCGTCGAGGGGGAGTGGGGCATCGTCGAGGAAATCACGCTCGCATTCCTGACCGTGCGGATCTGGGACGACCGGAGGCTGACCATGCCCGTCTCCTACTTCAACAACAAGCCGTACGAGAACTGGTCGCGCGGCGGCTCGGAGATCACCGGCACGGTCTTCCTGTATCTCGATCACAGCACGCCGGTGCCGCTGCTGCGTGAGCATCTGGGAGAGTACCTGCGCGAGCGTGCGGACTGGGACCGTCGTGACTGGGGCCTGCAGGTCACCGACACCACGCCGACCAATATCGTGGTGCGCGCGACCATGTCGGCGGCCAACGCCGACGACGCGTGGAACCTGCGCTGCGCGGTCCGCGAGGAAATGCTCGACTGGCTCGGCCACCACCATCCACACGCGCTGCCGAAGATCTCCACCGCGATCACCGGCTCCGCCGACGGCGACCGCCCTCTGGCGCTGGCGGCCTCCCGTTCCGGCGACGACGGCCACGGTTTCGGCGACTGACCTCGGCGCCGGTTTCCGGTGGGTCAACGTTTCGGGAGGGTATGCAGTGTCACCTCGCTCAGCCGGCCCGACCGTACGCGTGCGGTCAGATACGTGTGTTCCGGCTGTCGGCGGCGATCGGTCGGTGAGCCGGGGTTGAGCAAGCGCAATCCGGTCTCGGTGACGCTGTCCCAGGGGATGTGGCTGTGCCCGAAGACGAGCACGTCGGTGTCCGGGAATTCGCGGGCGCAGCGTTCCTCCCGGCCCGTGGCGGGTCCGGTCTCGTGCACCACGGCCAGCCGGACCCCCTCGAGCTCGGCACGAGCTATCTCGGGCAGCCGTGCACGCAACCGGGGGCCGTCGTTGTTGCCGTAAACGCCGATGAGGCGTTTGCTGCGCGCTTCCAGCTGGTCCAGCAACGTGATATCCACCCAGTCGCCCGCGTGCACGGTCACGTCGACCGCGTCCACTGCGCGCCACAGTGGCTCCGGAAGATCCCGCGCACGCTTGGGCACGTGCGTATCGGAAATGATGAGCAACCGCATGGTCACCGGTCTACCACGCCGCGAACGCACCCTCGGGCGGCGACGCATTGTCCGTTTGCCGGGGCGAACACCACCGGCGATTGTCGAGTGATATCTATCACACCTACTCGTCGGTTCAGTCGAGATTGGAAAGCCGATCGTGGGTATGTCCGGCGTGACGGTGACGCAGCGCGGCGCACCGGTGTGACAGTTTCCATCGCGTGGTCCGGGAGGGCTTGTGTCGTCGATGCTTTCGTTTCTCATGCTGATGCTCATGCTGCCGGGGACGGCGACCGTGGCGGCGTACGCGACGGTGGCGGTCAGCGTGTGGCTGGAGGAGCGTCGTGAGGCCGCCGACTCCGCGATGCGCGTCGAAGCCCACCATCCGTGAGGAAGCCGTATCCAGCGCTGAGCGGGTCGAGGATCAACGTCGGCGAAACCAGCGCCGCTTTCCCGGGCGGCTCGATGCGGCGAATCCATTGATTCCGGCGGCAGCAGCGAAGGCGGCCGCGTCAGCAAGGGTCGTTGTCTTCGGGTGTTCCCGAGCCCATGCTGTGAAGCGTGCGGTGAAGTCTCCGTCGCACGCGTACACCAGCAGCGGGAAACGACGCGCTACCTCGCCGGCCCGCTTGAACAGTAGGGCGTCCGCTGCCGCGCCGACGGCGTCGCCATCGAATCCCGCGGGTACCGGGGCTCCCGTGACCAGCGCCCGGACCAGCGCTGCTTGCCGTTCGGCCAGAGTCGCGTCGCCGGGTGGCTGTGTCGCTCCGGAGGCGGTGCTCACGCCAGTACCCCCCTGGCGTGGCCGGTGATCGGCGCACGGGCGGCGGCGGCCGCGATGGCGTCCAGTTCGTCGAGCAACTCGGACGCGGGCGGATAGTTGCCGTCGCGCTCCAGCATCATCGGCGTCGGCCGAGTCGCGGTGAATGCCGCGATCAGCGCCAGAACCTCGGCCGGAAGCGGGTCGGTGTGGGTGTCGTGGTAGCGGCCGCCGGATTCGTGACCGCCCGCGACATGGCAGTAGGCCACGCGTTCGGCGGGCAGGCGCATCAGCTCCGTGAGGGGGTCGCGATCCCGGTTGCGAGCGTTGGCGTAGACATTGGCGAGATCCAGCAACAGCAGCACACCGCTGCGTTCGACCAGTTCACACAAGAATTCCGCTTCGGTGTATTCGTCGTCGGGCCAGTCGAACAGCGTTGCGATGTTCTCCACCGCGAGCGGAACGTCGAGAGCGGCGCGGGTGCGGGCGATGTTGCGGGTGAGCGCGTCGAGTGCTTCCCGGGTGCGCGGTACGGGGAGCAGGTGGCCGGCTTCCAGGCCACCCGCGCGGACGAAAGCGACGTGCTCACTCACCAGCGGGGCGGCGACGGCCGCCGCGCAGGCCGCCAAGTGCTCGACGCGGTGGCCCGCCACCGGTTCCGCGCTGCCCAGGGACAGCGAGATGCCGTGCGGCACGACGGCGACGCCTCGCGCGCGCAACGCCGCGAGTTCCTCGGGGACGGTGACCTGCCCGGCGCGCCGGGCGTCCCTGGGCAACGATTCGGCGATGACCTCGCAGAACCCGAGCCCCTCCAATGCGGCTATCACTCCGCAGATTTCGGACCTCCAACCGATGCCGAGCGAATGCGGCGGCAGGGGCCCGGAAAACTCATCCACCGCACCCCCCGCAACCGCCGCACCCCCCGCCGCCCCCACCGCCGTCGCCACCGCTGTCACCGCCACCGCCGCCCGACTACCCGGGCGGCCCGCCCCCCCGGGGGAGTGCCCGCTC
>NZ_JAMFLC010000053.1:0-15807 GCF_023501985.1 Nocardia sputi
TCAACCGCATCAAGATGATCAAACGCCAGATGTTCGGGCGCGCGAAACCAGACCTTCTTCGGAAGCGAATCCTGTTGAGCGACTGAGCGACCCGGACCAGCCGAATCACGGAATTTGTGCCAGATCCTGGATTGGCGTTCCGTTGACAACGCCGTCAGATCGGACAGCGGGCACACTCTGCACCAGATCGAGTTGATGGCAGTGTGGACAAGTCAGATCGATGTCCATGCGGGAAACCCCCTCCCAAGCCGTTGCGCTGGAGCGGCGCGACTGTGGTGCTGGTACCTGCAACGAAAGCCTTGTCGGGTATCCAACACTCTCAACTACTTCCTGTCGAGGGGGATTCGAGAGCTTCTGCATCGAGTGATCCTTCCCTGTCGCTGTTGAGTTGGGTGACTCGCCTGCCATTGACACGGAAGCGGCGTCACCGTCCACATTCGCTTCGACGACCGAACTGGTGGTGGGGCGATGTTCGTGTTCGGTGCCTTCGATCGCGCCGGTGCGGTCGCTGCCGCGGCGGTGCCGGCGATGATGACCGCCGTGGTGATGATCGCGCTGCTTGCGCGGACAACAGGTCTCTGCGGATGTCTGGGCAAGGTGGGAACGCTGATCTCGTGGCCGGTCGTGGTGCGCAACCTGGTGCTCGTCGCGGCGGTGCCTGGACCGCCGTCCGCGGTAAGTCCGGCCCGACCATCACCGGGTTCTCCCCGGCGGTCCAGATCATGGCGATCGGTGCTGTTAGTCGCGCTGAGCATGCTGGCCTGCTGACGCCGCACGCCCGAACCGGTGGATGACACCGCACCCGCCCTCAACGCAGGAGCCCCATTCGTGACCACACGCCGGGATCTGCTGCGCCGCCTCGGAATCACCACCGCCCTGGCTACCACCATGTTGGTTTTGACCGCGATCTTCCCCGAAATCGCCAACGCCGCCTGCGAATCCAACGGATGCAAATGCGCGGTGGGAACAAAGGTTGGGGTGTACTGCGGCTGGTGTGGCGCGGTCACGAAGGCCGGTAACGGCGGGAAATGGTCCGATCTCTTTCAGTGCAACGGGTCCAAGTGCTGCGTTACGGTCCTCGCGCCAGCTGCGCCCAGTATTCGGCTACCTAACACTGGCAGCTAGGGCTTGATCCTGCCCGGGATCGTGTCCAGGTGCCGGGTGAGAAGGCCCTGACCACCGGCGTCGGCCTCGTGGATGGTGGTGCCGCCGGTATTCCAGTGGGGGTGGTCGGCCGATTACCGGCCGCGTCTGGCGATCGGGCCAGGTCGATCAGGACGACCTTGACGGCACCGCCGGCCTGGGCAATCGCGGTCTGCATCTCGGCGTCGACGCTCATTGCATACTCGCTACACCTCGTGGGCATCGACGGTGCAACATCGATCATTTCCGATGCGCCGTTCTGTCAGGCCATGACCTCTTCACTCGAGGCGCGGGCAGAGATGGCGCGTTTGAGACGGATGAGGTGTTTCGGTGCGTTCACTGCTACCGCGCCGACGAGGATGCCGCGAGCAAGGAAGGCGACCGCGAGGCGGTCGTCGGCGGGCTCATCGATCAGGACGCGTTCCTCGTCGGCGAATGCGGGTAGGCCTGCGATCTGGATGCGCGCACCGTGCACATGGGTCGCGAAAGAAGGGACCGCGGCATAGGTTTGGGCCTCATCGGCACCGATGAGCAGGTTGCGGGCGACCAGGGCCCCCTGTTCGTTGGCGTTGGCCCAGTGCTCGACGCGGACCAGTGCACCGTCGTAGAGCGGGTGCGCCCACCTGGCGACGTCACCTGCGGCGACGATGGCTGATTGCCCTTCGGCGAACAGTGAACTGGTGCACACGACTCCGTTGTCGAGCTTCAGTTCGCTCTCGCGCAGCCAATCGGTGTTCGGTTCGACACCGGTGCCCGCGACGACGAGGTCGGTAGGAATTCTGCGCCCGTCGCTCAACCGCACAGCGGTGACCCGACTTGCGCCATCGAAGCCGAGCGCGCGAACGCCGGCGATGAGCGCGACGCCGTGCCGCTCGTGGTGTCGAGCGAGCCACCGCGCGGCGTGGCTGCCCAACGTCGCGACCATGGGATACGGCCCGGCGTCGATCAAGGTGACGGGAATTCCCTGCCGCCTTGCCGTGGAGGCCACCTCACTGCCGACGAATCCGCCGCCGATCACGGTGAGGTGCCCAGCAGCGGCCAGCTCAGTGCGCAAGGCGAGCGCTTCATCGATAGTTCGTAGACTGTGCACGCCGGTGGGTTGCGTGGCGAAGCGGCGCGGCCTGGCGCCCGTCGCGACAACGAGCCCGTCGAACGGGATCTCCGATCCGTTGTCGAGTACGACCAGTTGGTCGGCGGTGCGAAGGGCGGTGGCCCGCCTGCCGCGCAGCCACTCACCGTCGATTTGCTCCGCACCGGGCAAGGCGATGTCATCGTCGCCGTCCAGGACGCTTTTCGACAGTGGCGGTCGATTGTAGGGCGCGTGGTCCTCCGCGCCGATCAGGGTGACGTCGCCGGTGAAGGCGTTGGCACGTAGTGCCTGTATCGCCCGCAGACCAGCCAGCGAAGCTCCGACAACGACGATCCGATTCAGCTCTCTCATACCTGCATCATACCCCAAGGGGGTATTAGTACAAATCGGTACCTATACCCCCTAGGGGTTTACAAAGTAGTGTCGTTGTCGTATCGTCGGTCCTCGGAAAGACCCTGAGCACACGGAGGAATCGGTCATGAGCACCCGCACCACCACCAGTAGCTACATCGTTTCGGGTATGTCCTGCGGCAGCTGTGTCGGCAAGGTCAAGTCCGAGATCGGCAAGCTCTCCGGAATCGACGGCGTGGACATCGAACTCGCCACCGGCCGGATGACCGTCATCGGCGCAGGCGCGATCGACGACGCGCTGATCCAGGACACCGTCGAAACCCTCGGCTACGAACTCGTCCAGAGCTGACCCCCGCCCGCCACCGTGTCATCGGGCCTACTCGATGACACGGTGGCTGATCGTCGGGGAAGTCAGCGCGTCTGAACGGGTGGCCACGCGCAGCTTCATCAGGTGCCCCGGCACCGACAACAGGAGTAGAAGGACAACCCCCGATGATCACCTCATTGTTCGCCCACCGCGACTACAGTCGGCTGTTCACCGCACAAATGACCGCCTTGTTCGGCACCGGATTGACCACGGTCGCGCTCGGACTGCTCGCCTACGAACTGGCAGGCGCTGACGCCGGCGCGGTGCTCGGCACCGCGCTGACGATCAAGATGCTGGTCTACGTCACGGTCGCGCCGATCGTGGCCGCCTACGCTGATCGGTTCCCGCGCAGGCTGTTCCTGGTCGCGCTCAACATAATTCGTGCCGGGGTGGTGCTGGCGCTCCCGTTCATCGACCAGATCTGGCAGATCTACGTTCTGATCGCGGTCTTGCAGACCGCTTCGGCAGCGTTCACCCCCACCTACCAGGCGGTGATTCCCGACATTCTTCCCGACGAACGCGACTACACCAGAGCGTTGTCGGCAGCGCAACTCGCCGCGACCATGGAAACCCTGCTGAGTCCGATGCTGGCCGCAGCCGCACTGAGCGTGATCAGCTTCCACTGGCTGTTCGTCGGCACCGCCATCGGATTCGCGATCTCGGCGGCCCTGGTGATCTCGACCCGAATCCCGAACGCCGGCGCCACCACACAAGGCGCCTTCCGGGACCGGATCGCGGTCGGGATGCGGATCTTCGCCGCCACGCCACGACTGCGCGGACTTCTCGGACTGAACTTGGTGGTCGCCGCGGCAGGCTCGGTGATCATGGTCAACACCGTCAACTACGTGCGTGACACCCTCGGTGGATCCCAAACCGGAGTGGCGATGCTGTTAGCCGCCAACGGTTTCGGCACGATGGTCATCGCCCTGTCGCTGCCGCGAGTCCTGGACCGCATCGGCGCACGCCCAGTGATGCTGTCCGGCGCTGCGACGTTGATCTTCGGACTCGGTTCAGCCATCGCCCTGTCGACCGTCGACGCGGGCCAGTGGCGGTGGGGTGCCGCGATCGCGGTATGGGCCGTCATCGGTGCGGGCACCGCCGCGGTGCTCACCCCGACCGGTCAGATCCTGCGGCGCTCGTCGCAGCCCGCCGACCGTGCGGCACTGTTCGCCGCGCAGTTCTCGCTGTCGCACCTGGCCTGGCTGCTCACTTATCCGATCGCCGGTTGGCTGACCACCGCGGCGGGTTTCACCACCACCTGGGTGGTGCTGGTGGTACTCGCCGGCGTCGGCGCCACCGTCGCCGTGCGGACGTGGCCGCGTCATGACCCCGCGGAAATCACCCATCTGCACGAGGTCGGCACCATCGACCCCTCCCGGCTGGTCGACGCCATCCGCATCAGCGACCGCCTCTACCAGCACACCCACCCGTTCGTCATCGACGCAGAACACCCGCATTGGCCGCATGGAGCGCGTCAGCCCGCCCTTGTCGGATAGCCCAGATCCCGTGTCGGACGACCAGATACAGAAAGTACGGAACTCTCGATGAACGCCACCACCAAGTTCGCCGGATTCGCCCTCGGCATCGCCGCAGTCTTCGGCATCGCCGTTGCCGTCGGCGCGACGATCGGCCCGGCGCCCGCTGATCCGCAGCGACCTGTGCAGGCCGGGCACGGCGACCATGCCGCCCCGGATGCGGCTGCCGCTGCCGGTCTGCCCGGTGGCCTGCTGGCCACCGACCAGGGCTACACCTTGGCCTTGGACAAGCCGAACACCGCCACCTCCCCGCAGGCGACGGTCGGCTTCCGCATCCTCGACGCGAACGGCGTCCCGGTCACGAAGTACGTGACCAGCCACGACAAGGACCTGCACCTGATCGTCGTGCGGCGCGACATGGCGGGTTTCCAGCACGTGCACCCGGCGCTCGACAGCGCGGGCACCTGGAGTGTCCCGCTGAACCTGAGCCGGGCGGGCGACTACCGGGTGTTCGCCGACTTCACGCCGGTCGGCGGCCAGAATCTCACCCTCGGCGCCGACCTGCGGGTCGCGGGCAACTACGACGTGCAGGCGCTGCCCGCCCCGGCGGCCACGACGCAGGTCGGTGAGTACACGGTCACGCTGAACGGCGCGGTCACCCCGGGTACTGCCTCGAAGGTCACCCTCTCGGTCAGCCGGAACGGCACGCCGGTCACCGACCTGCAGCCCTACCTCGGGGCCTACGGTCACCTGGTGGCGCTGCGGGCCGCCGACCTCGCCTACCTGCACGTTCATCCCGAAGGCGCGCCCGGCGACGGGAAGACCCCTGCCGGTCCCGGAATCGAGTTCGTCGTGAACGCGCCGAGCGCGGGCTCCTACCGGCTGTTCCTCGACTTCCAGCACCAGGGTGTGGTTCGGACAGCCGAATTCACCCTCAGCGTCTCACCTGGCAACCAGCTCGCCGCCACATCCAACGCCGCCGAACCGGCCCAGCCCGGCCATGGCCACTGAACCACTCCGCACGACAAGAGCATCTGATGACCACAACGCCCACCAGCACCACCGACGCACAGCCACAGCCGACCGAACCGCCAAGGCAAACCGCACACCACCGACTTCACGCCACACCCATCACTGCACGAACGCGGGGCCGGTCCTGCCACTGATCCGCACCGACTCCCTACCGGATCCGGCCGGAACAATTCCACCGCATTCGATCATCACCACCACCGAGAATGGAGCACCCCATGACCACCGTGACACAACCACCGGGCACCGGCCAGGTCGAACTGGTGATCGGTGGCATGACCTGCGCTTCCTGCGCGAACCGGATCGAGAAGAAGCTCAACAAGCTCGACGGGGTCACCGCCACGGTCAACTACGCCACCGAGAAGGCGCGCGTCGACTTCACCGGTGACGTCTCCCCCGAGGAGTTGATCGCCACCGTCGAGCAGGCCGGCTACACCGCCGCACTGCCCGCGCCGAAGGACGAGGCCACCGCTCCGGTCGACGAGCCCGACCCGACCGCTTCGCTGCGCACCCGCCTTCTGGTCTCGCTGGTGCTCACCGTCCCGGTGATCGCGATGGCGATGATCCCGGCGCTGCAGTTCACCAACTGGCAGTGGCTCTCGCTCACCCTCGCGGCCCCGGTCGTGGTGTGGGGGGCGCTGCCCTTCCACAAGGCGGCGTGGACCAACCTGCGCCACGACACGGCCACCATGGACACGCTGGTGTCGATGGGCACGCTGGCCGCCTTCGGCTGGTCGCTGTACGCGCTGTTCTGGGGCACGGCGGGCACGCCGGGGATGACCCACCCGTTCGAGTTCACCATCGCGCGGATGGACGGCACCGGCAGCATCTACCTCGAGGCCGCGGCAGGCGTGACCACGTTCATCCTGGCCGGGCGTTACTTCGAGGCGCGGTCCAAGCGGCGGGCGGGGGCGGCGCTGAAGGCGCTGCTCGAGCTGGGCGCCAAGGACGTCGCGGTGGTGCGCAACGGGGTCGAGACACGAATTCCGGTGGAGCAGTTGGCCGTCGGTGACCAGTTCGTCGTGCGGCCGGGCGAGAAGATCGCCACCGACGGTGTGGTAACCGAAGGTTCTTCGGCAGTCGACGTGTCTATGCTCACCGGCGAGTCGGTGCCGGTAGAGGTCGGTATCGATGATGCTGTCACCGGCGCCACCGTGAACGTCGGCGGGCGACTGCTGGTGCGCGCCACCAGGATCGGTTCCGACACCCAGCTCGCCCAGATGGCGCAGCTGGTCGAGGACGCGCAGACCGGCAAGGCTCAGGCACAGCGGCTGGCCGACAAGATCTCCGGCATCTTCGTCCCGATCGTCATCGCCCTTGCCGTCGCCACGCTGGGCTTCTGGCTCGGCACCGGCGGCGCCATCGCGGCGGCGTTCACCGCGGGCGTCGCAGTGCTGATCATCGCCTGCCCGTGCGCCCTGGGCCTGGCCACCCCGACGGCGCTGATGGTCGGCACCGGCCGCGGCGCTCAGCTCGGCATCCTGATCAAGGGCCCCGAGGTGCTGGAATCGACCCGCAAGGTCGACACCATCGTGCTGGACAAGACCGGCACCGTCACCACCGGCAAGATGACGCTGCTCGAGGTGATCCCCGCCGAGGGTGAGCTGCGCAGCCAGATGCTGGAACTGGCTGGTGCGCTGGAAGATTCGTCGGAACACCCGATCGCGCAGGCGATCGCCAAGGCAGCGCGCGACGAGTTCGGCACCCTGCTGCCGGTCGAGGGCTTCGCCAATGCCGAAGGGCTCGGCGTGCAAGGTGTCGTCGACGGGCACGCAGTGATCCTCGGCCGGGCCAGGCTGCTGGCCGACTGGTCGCAGCCGCTGGACGACACGCTGGAAGCCGCTATGGCAGAAGCGGAATCGGCGGGCAAGACCGCGGTGGCGATCGGCTGGGACGGGAAGGCGCGCGGCGTGCTCGTGGTCGCCGACGCAGTGAAACCGACCTCAGCGCAGGCGATCTCGCAGTTCCGGGAGCTCGGACTCACCCCGATCCTGCTCACCGGCGACAATGCCCGCGCGGCCCGCGCCATCGGTGACGAGGTCGGCATCGACGAGGTCATCGCCGAGGTGCTGCCGCAGGACAAGGTCGACACCGTCAAGCGGCTGCAGGCCGAGGGCAAGGTCGTCGCCATGGTCGGTGACGGCGTCAACGACGCGGCCGCCCTGGCCCAGGCCGACCTCGGTCTGTCCATGGGCACCGGCACCGACGTCGCCATCGAGGCCAGCGACCTCACCCTCGTCCGCGGCGACCTGCGCGCAGCCGCCGACGCGATCCGCCTGTCGCGGCGCACCCTGGCCACGATCAAGGGCAACCTGTTCTGGGCCTTCGCCTACAACGTGGCCGCGATCCCGCTGGCCATGGCCGGACTGCTCAACCCGATGCTGGCCGGCGCCGCCATGGCGTTCAGCTCGGTGTTCGTGGTGAGCAACAGCCTGCGACTGCGCCGGTTCAAGTCGACCGCGAGATGAGCGACCACCGCTGAACAGAGACGGGACGACACCGAGTGTCGTCCCGTCTCGCATACATCAGGAGGAGCAATGCACTTTTCATCGGATACCGCTATGCGTATCGCCCGCCATCCTGCTGTCCGAACCCTCGCGCGATGCGCTCTGGCATGTGCCGCCGAAGCTGTTCGAAGCACCCTGGTCCACCGCGCGGTCGACAATCGGCACCCGTCGGACTCGCGTGGTATCTAGTCCGCTGTCCGTAGTACGGGCCGGTTGGCGCGATCCGTAGGCGCCGACAGGCTGCATCGATCGCAGTCCGCTCAGGCCGAGGTCGCACGCGGCTTTCCAGTACGCCCCACCCCTGGCCGCTACAACCAACCATCTCGCGGAAACACGGCCGATCGTGTGCTGCTGACCATTCGACCGGAGCCTCCAAGAGCACCCCGTTCGTCGCTGTCGTACTCGCCAATGAGGTCGACGGCTTCGACCTACGAATTACGAGCCAGCTGGTGGATGTGTCGCACCCGTCCGTCGTCGGCGACCTCGCCGACCAGCACCCACTCCATCGCCACCTGTCCGAGCTTGCGGTGCTCTGCGCTGAAGCGACAGCGTGCGGCGACGCCGGCTCGGCTCTCCTCCGCCGCGCCGCTGAGGATGTAGTGCACAGTACTGACCAGTGAGGTTGTCGCGGCTGCACTGCCGCGACTACGCAGACATCTCCCGAGTTCTGGGCGTGCTACGGGATCTGGATTCGATTCCTGCCTGGCTGCTGGTTGCTGGCAGCGCTGTGGGCACGGCAGTTCCGACCGATGCGAGAATCGCCGAGCCGCATGTATCACTACGCCCGCGACACAGTCAGGCGTGATCGCCGCGTTCTACCGGGGGCGTCGGCGGTGTCGCTGTGCTCAGCTTCGGTGGACCCGGCCAGATTGGCCGGATCGCGATATCGGATGGCTGGTCAGTTCGTTGTGGGCAACTGCGAGGTCGGCATACGCTGCGTCAATGCCGAAGATCAGCTACCGCGGAAGTGACGGCTGCAGCCTGCACGCCACTGTTGTCGGGGACGGCGACGGGCTTCCTCTGGTTCCTGATGCATGCCGGCGGGCCGGATCATGAGAGCCTTCTCCCGCTGGCCGCACGGCTCGCAGACCGCCGCCGGGTGGTTCTGCCGGATCTGCGCTGTTACGGCCGGTCCGTTTGTGCTGATCCGGCACGCCACACGTGGGCCCAGTACACCGACGATGTCATGCGCCTGCTGGACCATCTGGGTCTGCCGGGCGCAGCGCTCGGAGGTGCCGGTCTCGGCTCGACCATCACGCTGCGCGTGGCCGCGGCGCACCCGGTCCTCGTGCGTGCCGCGGTCTTGATCGAGGACATCGAGGACATCGAGGACGACGCGGCGAAAGAAGCCGAGATCCGCTTCTTGGATGCCTTCGCCGCTCGCGTCGCGGCCGAGGGCATCGAGGCGGGCTGGGAGCCGATCTTGGCCGGGTTCCCGCCCGTCGTCGGCGCTATGGTGCGCGATGCCATACCCCGATCGGACCCGGCGAGCATTGTCGCCGCTGCGGCGATAGGCCGTGACCGATCCTTCCGCGACGTTGCCGAACTGGCCGCGATCACCGCGCCGACTCTGGTGTTTCCTGGTACGGATGCGCGTCATCCCACCGCACTTGCCGAAGAGGTCGCCCGGATATTGCCCCGTGGCCGCTTGGCGCCGCAGACAATATCGGGTGACTTGCATACCGCCGAAGACCTCGCGCGCGTGACCTCCCCCGCCATTCGGGAATTCCTCGACGAGATCACCCCGACCTAGCGGGGGCAACTCTATGTATGGTCGGGATGAAGAAACGGGTGCAGCAGTGCGTAGGTTTGCGCAGGTAGGTCATCGTGCAGCGAATGACCGCCGCCGACCACGACGTGAGCCTGCACCCGTGGCAGCTGGGAGGTGAACCGCTGCGCGAGTTCGACCGGGAGGTACCGGTCTTCGCTGCCCCATAACAGCAGCACAGGTGTATCGACCAGCGGCAAGTTACGTTCGGTATCGCTCCATCGCACTGATCGCTCGACACGCAGCATGTCTGCGAGACGGGCTGCTCGTCCGTCGGGTGCTCGCATCATCTGCACGTAGTCTTCGATCCGATCGGCGGGCACGCGAGCGGGGTCGGCGAAGGACTTTCGGAGCATATGCCGCACCGACGCTGGGGACATCAGTCGAACGCCGAGCTCGCCGACCAGAGGCAGTCTCAGCAGCCGGAACTCCCACACGTCCGCTACATCCACACCAGCGGGCGCGATCAGCGCCAATCGGCTCACTCGATCGTGGTGGGTCTGGGCGAGGCGCAGGGCGAAGCCCCCACCCCACGAATGCCCGACGACGGCCGCGCGTTCGACGCCGACCGCGTCGAGGAAGTGTCCTATCGACGCGACGACCGCGTCTGTGCCGAACGGGCCGGATCTATCAATGATTTCGGTTCGGCCTTGACCGGGCGGGTCGACCGCGAAGACGGTGTGGCGTTGTGCGAGTTCCTTGATCATTGCGGCGAAAGTCAGTTTCCAGCC
Organism: Nocardia sputi; assembly: GCF_023501985.1. Taxonomy (NCBI): domain Bacteria; kingdom Bacillati; phylum Actinomycetota; class Actinomycetes; order Mycobacteriales; family Nocardiaceae; genus Nocardia; species Nocardia sputi. The sequence goes on from NZ_JAMFLC010000053.1 coordinate 10,462, forward strand.
ACCGCTGCCGGGAATCAGCAGCACCGGCGGTCCGTCTCCTGCCCGCGCGTAATGGATGCGAGCAACTGGTGTGTCCACGAACGCTTCCTGCAGTGCGGGTTGCGAGGACCCGAAGCGGGCCGATGGCGTGTGGTTCATGGTCGGTTCTCCGGGTGGGTAGCTCCGCGGCCGATGGCAACGGTGACGAGGGCACCGGCAACGACCACTGCGACACCGGCGACGAGTGCGGTGGACATGCCGTGTTCGAAGCTGTCGAGCACACTCGTCAGCAGGTGTGGCGGGGCGCCGGGCGCTGACCCGGCGACCACGCCTGCGGCCACCGAGTCCTCGATGGTGTGGGACAGCTCCGGGGGTAGCCGGTATGCGACCGCGTCGCTGATCCGGTCGCGGTAGCTGTCGCTGAATATGCTGCCCAGCAAGGCGATTCCGAGGACACCGCCGAGCTCGCGGGTGACGTCGTTGAGCGCGGACGCGACACCGTGCTGCTGCGGCGGCAGCGCCGCCATGAGTGCTTCGGTCGCCGGGGTGGCGGCGAAGGCGATTCCGCTGCCGAGCAGGAACACACCGAGCCCGATCGGCACATACGACGAGTGCGCGGTCAGTGTGGTCATTATCAGTAGGCCGCCCGCGATCATCACCATCCCGGTGACGACCACGAATCGGTACCCCCATCTGCGGTGCAGCACGGGGACGATCGGTGAGAACACCATCGCGGCCAGCGCCAGTGGCAGCATGGCCAGTGCCGCGCTCAGCGGCGAGTAGTTCTTGACGATCTGCAGGTACTGCAGTCCGACGAAGAAGAACCCGAACATCGCCAGCGACTCCGAGGTGATGACCACCGCCCCGGAAGCCAAGCCGCGGTGCCGGAACAGACGCGGGTCCAGCAGCGGGCGGGGGTGGCGCAACTCCCAGCCGACGAACACCGCAGCGCTGAGCGCCGCCAGCGCGAAGGCTGCCACGACCCAACTCGACGCCCAACCGAGTTCCGGGCCTTCGACCATGCCGAAGACCAGCGACGCGACGGCGACGACGGACAACAACCCTCCACCGATATCGACCGACTCACGGCCCGGCCGAATCCGGCGCGGCACGAGCACCGTCGCGATCAACGTGACCGCCGTCAGCGCGACATTGAACACGAACACCGACCGCCACGAGAACGCCTCCAGCAGGCCGCCCGCGGTGAGCAGCCCTATCAGCGCACCGCCGACTGTCACGCCGGACCAGACGCCGACCGCGCGAGCACGCTCATGCGGTGGGAATACGTGGGTGATGATCGACAGCGTCGTCGGCATCACCGCCGCTGCACCCACTCCGGCGAGAGCCCGGAGCGCGATGATGGCAGTCGGGTCCTCGACGAGCAGCACCGCCGCAGACGACAGGCCGAAGATGAGCAGGCCGATGACGAGCATTGCCCTGGGCCCGTAGCGATCTCCGAGTGTTCCAGCGGCCAGCAGCAGCCCGGCGAAGGTGACGCCATAGGCGTTGACGATCCACAGCAGCTGCGTCTGCGACGCGCGCAGGTCGGTGGCCATACCGGGTGCGGCGACCATCAACGAGGCCATCATCCCCACGATGGCCACCAACGCCAGCGACATCACGAACAGAATGAGATTGCGGCGGACCACACCCGGCACTTCCTGTGCAGCAGATTGCGTTTGGTGTAGTTGAACCATGGTCGAACTCCTTCCCGAACCGGTGCTGGTGATCAGTGCGCGCTGACCCGCAGCCCCGCAGGTGGCTTGCCCGCCGGTATGAACGCCGCCGCAGCTACCGCGACGACAGCGGCGACGAGCGCGCTGGTGGTGAAGGCATTGGTGAAGCCACTGGGATCGGCGCCGAGGCTGCGCAGGCTTACTGCGGCGATCGTGGAGATCACCGACACACCGAATGCCGCGCCTACTTCGTGGAAGGTATTGACCAGACCGGAGGTGACTCCGGCCTGGCTGTGCTCGACGTTGGCCAAGGCGGTGGTTGTGGCGGTGACGATCGTGGCACCCTGGCCTGCTGCCGCCACACTGAGCCCGATGATCAGTGCGGGCGTGCTGTGCCAGGCAGCGGGTATCGCTGCCCCCGCGGCAGCAACGGTCAAGGCGAGGATGCCGACGGGGCGGTAGCCGAAGCGCCCGATGAAATGACCGGCATTGTGCGCGCCGATGATCGTGCCGAGCGCGACAGGCACGAACAGCAGACCCGTGAGCAGAGCTGAGTTCCCTTGTGCCTGTTGCAGATAGAACGAGCCGAGGAAGAACCCGGTGATCAGTAGTCCGGTCGCCACGAACATCAACACCGCACCCGCCGCCACGGGACGCCGCACCAGCAGGCGCGGGTCCAGCAAGGGATCGCTCGCGCGACGCTGGTAAGCGAGGAAGACCGTGCCGCCGATGACGGCGGCCGCGAGCGGGACGAGGGTGGCCGAGTCGGTCCAGCCGTCGTCACCGGCGTTGATCAGCCCGTAGATGGCGGCGCCCGCGGCGGCGGTGACCAGCACCGCGCCCGCTACATCGATGCTGCGTCCACGCTGTGCAGGCCTCCCCGGCACTACCTTCGTCATCGCGGCGAGCAGCACGAGACCCACCGGTACATTGACGAAGAAGATCCATTCCCAGCCTGGTCCCGCCGTCAGCAGCCCACCGGCAAGCACGCCCACCGCGGCGCCGGTGCCGCCGAGCGCGCCCCACACGCCCAGCGCTTTGTTCCGCTCATCGCCGTGAAAGGTGGTGGTCACGATCGACATCGCAGCCGGTGACAGCAGCGCGGCACCGATGCCTTGGCCTATCCGGCCACCGATGAGCAGCGGCGCGTTCACCGCGAGACCAGCGAGCAGCGACGAACCGGTGAACACGGCCAGCCCGATCATCGCCATCCGGCGGGCACCGAACAAGTCTGCGGCACGTCCACCGAAGATCATCAGGCCGCCGAACAGCAACGTGTAGGCGGTGATCACCCAGGTGGTCGCCGCCCGGCTCAACGCCAAATCGCTGCCGATATCCGGTAGCGCGACCGTGACCACGGTGATGTCGAGGATCAGCATGAACTGCGCGACCGCGAGCACGCCCAAGGCCCGCCACCGGCGCGGATCCGGAGGCGAGGCAACGTCGTGATGGTGATGAGCAGAAGTCTGCGAGTGCATGTCAACCTCCCAAATTGAACATTCACGTTCAAGTTATTTCACCATAACTCGAACATGCATGTTCGAAAAGGGGCTTATGTATGACGCGAGTCACTGCCGGGCGGGCCGTTGGGGCGCGCCCCTGCCGAGCTACAGTGACTACACAACCTGTACATTGATGTTTGAGAAGAGGCGGTGACCCCGTGGCGGGAGCACGGACGCAGGAGCACGGGCATGCGAAACGCGCCGATGCCCGGCGCAATATCGCCGCGATCCTCGACGCCGCCCAGGAATGCCTGATCGCCGACCCCGACGCGAGCATCAGCGACATCGCCAGACGCGCAGGTGTCGGCCGCGTCACTCTGTACGGGCATTTCGCCTCACGCGCAGACCTCATCGATGCGGTGTTCACGCGCGCGGTTACCGACAGCGATCAGGCGCTCGACTCGGTCAATATCAACGGCGATCCCCGCGAGGCCCTGACCCGGCTGGTCGCGGCCTCCTGGAAGATCATCGACCGGTTCCGCTCCCTGCTGCTGGCCGCGCAGAACCACATTCCTGCCGAACGGATCCGTACCGCCCACGACCTGCCGATGCGTCGCGTGCGCCGACTCCTCGAACGCGGCCGGAAAGAGGGCATGTTTCGCGATGACCTGCCTCTTTCCTGGCTGGTGGCGGTCTACCACAGCGTGGTACACGGTGCGGCAGGCGAGATCACCGCAGGCCGCATCGCCGACGACGACGCGGCCGCACTCATCACCACCACCCTGCTGGCGGCCTACGCTCCGCCGGGCGCGGCGGCCCCTTCGCCACCTCCGGCGCCAGTCTCGCAGTAGCGCAGTAGCGCAGTAGCGCAGTGGCCATGCCTGTGCTGGCTGGCATCCATCCGTGAGTCCGCAAAATCGCGAGACCGCTTCGGCGCAGGCTTGCCGAACCGCCTGTAGGCATCTCCCCGGGCGTGAGGATCGACGCTGTTTGTAATGAATCGGAGCCTGAGGGCCTCGGGTGGTCTGGAAGGGCCGACTCGGCTGTGGTCGACGATCCCGGCATGATCCACATCACCGACGGGCACGATTGCGAATATACCCCCCAGGGGTATACATTCTCCTTGTCAGAACAAAGCACGAGCTCGGAGAGGCCGAACAATGAGCACCCGGACACACGCCGCACATCACACCGCCGACCACACCAACCGCGCCGAGCACGCCGGTCACTCACTTCACGCGGCGGGCGGACCCGGCGGCCTGCAGATCACCCAGGACGGTTACACGCTCGACCTCGACAAGACCGTCGTCGCCCCGGGCGAAATCGATTTCAGCTTCCGGATTCTCGGCCCTGACGGCCGCCCGGTCACCCACTACACTCCGTTGCACGACCGCGAACTGCACTTGATCGTGGTGCAGCGCGAGCTCACCGGCTTCCAGCACGTGCACCCCGTGCGCGCGGTCGACGGCACTTGGTCGGTGCGGCTGAACCTGCCCGAAGCGGGCGCCTACCGCGTCTTCACCGATATCGCCCCGCGTGACCTCGGCCGGACCATCACCCTCGGCGCCGACCTCGCCGTCGCGGGCAGCTACGACCCGCAGCCGACACCCGAACCCGTCCGGACGGTTGTGGTCGATGGTTACGAGGTTGCGCTGCAAGGCGATCTGGTCTCGGGTGCCGGTCAGCTGCTCACACTGACCGTCCGTAAGGACGGCGTGGCGGTCACCGATCTGCAGCCCTACCTCGCTGCCTACGGGCACCTGGTGGTGCTGCGCGCAGGCGACCTGGCCTACGTCCACGTCCACCCGAACGGTGAGCCCGGCGACGGCGTGACCGCCCCGGGCCCCAACATCGCCTTCCACACCGCGGTGCCCGGTCCCGGAACCTACCGGCTGTTCCTCGATTTCAAGCACGGTGACACCGTCCGCACCGCAGCCTTCACCCTGCCAACCACGCCCATCCATCACCACTGAGCCGCTGTGTGGGCGGGGACGGCCTCGCCCACAACCACGCCCCGAAGGAGACGGCATGTGCGATTGCCGCTGTCCCCGAACCCGAGACCCACCCCTGCCCCTTCCGAGAATGTGTTCCCGATGCGCAAGAGTCCCCCGGCCATTTGGGCCCTAGTTGTATGAGGCCGTGACGTTGGTGACGCCGGTGTGGAGGCGGCTGGCTGGGGGCCGGTTTCCGGCGGCAGTGTGGGGTCGATGGTAGTTGTAGTGGATGTTCCAGATTCCGAGTGCGTCGGT